>NZ_JAJNIL010000014.1:0-66705 GCF_022386455.1 Mammaliicoccus sp. I-M35
TGATTGGTTAAGCCAATCACTCTGAAGTACTTTCAGTACTCAATTATTGGAATTAACGTTGACATATTGTCATTCAGTTTTCAATGTTCATCTAATTTGCGTCTAAACAATATTGTACTAAAAACAATGTTTGTTTTCAACTAATTTTGTTAACTTATTTTTAACACGTTTATAAATATATAACATTTATTTCGTATTAACAAGAGTCAATTTTACACTTTCAAGAAAAAGTTTTGATAACTTTTTTCGTTGTTGTGCTGTCGTTTTCAGCGACTTTTATATAATATCAAGTGAGGTTTTAAAAGTCAACACTATTTATCATCTTTTTTAACAAAAAATTAAAAAGCACAAGATTAAGGTGTAAATAGAATTTAATCTTGTGCTTTTTATCATTTCTTCAATGATTTACCGTCTTTATTCAACTTTGATTTTTTTGCTTTTCTCTCTTCAAGAGACAACGCATTATATTTAGGTAATGTAATTAATTGATAAGCATTACATAATAATAATCCAAAGATTGTAAGATAAATCCAACTTGTATCTTCTACTCTTAAAAATGGTATAAGTTCTACAGTTGTCATAACAACCATGAAAAACATAGATGGAATCCATAAATTCTTTTTAGATTGTTTGTTTTTTATATTACTTGTAATGATTGCAAAAATAACGACAACGATTGGTAGCCAAATAAATGATATGATTTGATCTGTTCCACCAAATCTTAAAAATCTAAAATACACTAAATCAAATATAGCAAATACTGTTACAACGATTTGTACATGTGGCCATATCTTACCAAAGATACCTATGCCTAATTGATTAATGAATAAATAGATGAAATATGCAAGCTGACTAATAGTTGCTACAAGTAGTCCTACAACTAAGAACCATATTGAAGCTGCTACAAACTCACCTATTTCTCCAGCAAATAAATATTTCGTTACTTTATCATATCCAAAGATAAGTGACGCAATATATGTCACAACTACACCTATCAACAGTGTATTTCTGTAAAATTGAATTAAATATTTTAAAGTCACTTGCTTACCTCCGCACTAATCTTCATCTGTTATATTAATGATATTCTTAGCAATTTGACTATAAACTTTACCTAAATCTTCATGTTCTTTATAGATAGAAGGTGAAAAGTTATTTTCATCCCACTCAGGTTGACTTAATGGAAGCTCACCTAATAACGTCGTTTGAAGTTCTTGTGCTAATTTAGCACCGCCGCCTTTACCGAATACATATTCTTTATTTCCTGTTTCTTTACTTTGGAAATAAGACATATTTTCGATTACACCTAAAATAGAATGTTCAGTATGTTTAGCCATTGCACCTGCTCTTGCTGCAACAAATGCTGCAGTTGGATGAGGTGTCGTTACAATAATTTCTTTACTTGAAGGTAACATTGTATGTACATCTAAAGCTACATCACCAGTACCTGGTGGTAAATCAAGTATTAAGTAATCTAATTCTCCCCATTTAACTTCTGTAAAGAAACTTGTGATCATTTTTCCTAACATTGGACCTCTCCAAATGACAGGTGCATTTTCTTCAACGAAAAATGCCATAGAAATAACTTTAACGCCTTCACGCTCAACAGGAATAATTTGTTCGCCTTCTACTTCTGGTTTTTCTTGTATACCCATCATATCTGGAACACTAAATCCATATATATCAGCATCAACGAGTCCTACTTTTTTACCTTCTCTAGCAAGAGATACTGCTAAGTTAACGGCTACTGTTGATTTACCAACACCGCCTTTACCTGAGGCAACTGCAATGAATTCAACTGGATTATCTTTAGATAATAGTCCTTCTATCGTTTGTTCTTCCATTATACCTTTGAATTTTTCTAATGCTTCATCAGATAATTCATCAAATCTTATCCCTACAGTTTTCGCACCATTTTCTTTTAATAGATCTACAATTTCCATTTGTAAATCTAGTTGTGGTTGTCCGCCAAGCTTAGCTATCGCAACTTTGACACTCACATGCTCTTTTTCTTCTTTGATGCTAACTTCAACTATGCCGCCTGTTTCTTTAAGTGGTACATCTACAATCGGATCATGTAACGCTCCCACAAGTTCTTTAACCTGTTCTACTGATAACAAAATCTACGACTCCCCTTCTAAAATAATTATCTACTTATCATTATATTCAGTGTAACAAAAAATTTAAACATACAGGTAGTTTATTGTTTAAAAAAGGGAGCGGGACAGAAATCTAATTTATATAAATAGATTTCGTAGTCCCACCCCGGTAAGGATGACTAGAGTTGAAAAAAGCTTGGTACAAGCGCATTTTCAATTCAGACATCTACTGCCAAGTTGTAAAAAGAGACTGAAACATTACATTATGTCTCAGTCTCTTTAAATCTTCTTATTTAGAATGGTTCGGTATTCTTGTATTACTATGTTTGTTTTCTGATTTAATAAATATAGATAATACAACTCCGAAAAATACAATAACAGTTAATACTAAGAAAGCAATATTAATACCGTGAATCATTGCTTCAGATTGTAATATCTTCGCAGTATTACCTGCATTGGCATGTTCTAATTGTGTCTTTGAAGGTTCAAAGTTCTTAGCACCAATCGACATAATCGTTACTAATATACCTGTACCAATTGAACCTGAGATTGTTCTTAGTGTATTCATCATTGCTGTACCATGGGATAATACTTCGTTTGGAATCGCATTTAATCCTGCAGTATTAACAGGCATCATTATCATAGAGACACCAAACATTCTAATTGAATAAACAACAATTAAATAAAGTAGTGATGTACTATCATTTAAGAATGCAAGCATGAGAGTTGTGACTGTAATGATTGTAAATCCGATGATTGCCAACCATTTCGCACCGTATTTGTCGAACAAACGACCTGTTACAAGTGACATAACACCTGTAATGATTGCACCTGGTAATAATAGTAAACCAGAAATTAATGCTGAATATCCTCTTGCATCTTGCATATACATTGGCATTAATAGTGATGGTCCAATTAAAGAAACCATTGAGAAAATACCTATGATTGTTGTTAATGCAAATGTTTTATATTTGAATACTCTTATATTCAATAATGGGGTTTCTAATTTCAACTGTCTTAATACGAAGATTACTAACGTTACGATACCTACAATTAATGTAACGATAACAATTGGTGATGTGAATCCTAGAGATCCTGCGCTACTGAATCCATATAATAAAGATCCAAAGCCTACTGTAGATAGAATAATAGATGGTACATCTAAGTGAACATCTTTTGGTTTAGAAATATTCGTTAAGTATTTCGCACCAAAAGCTAATGCTACAACCGCGAATGGAATGATTGTGTAGAATGGACTTCTCCAACTAAAGTTATCAACGAGATAACCAGATAACGTTGGACCTAATGCTGGGGCGAATGAGATAACGAGACCTGCCATACCCATCGCAAAACCACGTTTTTCTTTAGGGAATAAATTAAAGAGTACAAATTGCATAAGGGGCATCATAACACCTGCACCCATTGCTTGAAGTACTCTTGCTAACATTAATATTCCGAAGTTTGGCGATAAAGCGGCAACTAAAGTACCGATTGTAAATGATAACATCGCCATTAAATAAAGTGGTCTTGTATTAAATTTATCCATCAAAAATGCTGTAGCCGGTATCATAACACCGTTGACTAACATAAATCCTGTCATTAACCATTGACCTTGGTTGGCATCGATTTTTAAATGTACCATGATTTCAGGTATTGCTGTATTTAATAAAGTTTGGTTTAAAATCGCCACAAAGGCACTTACTAACATTACAGCTACTACTAAATTTCTTTGACCTTTTGAAATGTCCTGAACATTCATGGTTTCAACTCCTTCCAAATATACCTTTGCTATTATGCACTATTTTATTTCGGAAATCAAAATAAATGTTTCATCGGTTTAAATTTTTGCTATCTGGATAGAAAATTTCAGTACATATATATAAAACAGTGATAATCACTAAAATGACCCAAAAGTCAATTTTGATTTGTGAATAATATATATGTACTGTGAAATAAAACATAATCGTGCTAACAGTAATTGTTAATAAATGAAAAGTCATACCCTTGAAATACGGATTATCATTTAGTCTATTTTTAAATCTATCTAATAAAAATTCTATAGCGACAAGTGTAAAGTAGCCAAACAATATATAACTACCATAATAGAACAAGTTATCTATCATACTTTTATTGTAGTTGAATTCTGCTAAGCCATAATAAATTAAAATTCTGCTTAATCCAAACATACCAAAAGAAAGTAGTACAATAAAAATTGCACCAGACAATGTGAAAATACTTATAATAATCAATATGGACAATAAATGAAAAATATCAAAACGCTTATTTTTTCTTTTCATACATTGTGACTCCCTCTAAATATGTTTTACCTTTAAAAACTTTTTCTTCGCTTTTCTTTAAATACAATAGACCATACAATCGTCAATGTAACGACTACTAATATAATATACAACATAATATTTTGAACGCCGTAACTTAAAAATGAAATGTTTAATACATATATTGAAGAAACAATTAACGATCCAGTTGTACTACCTATTGTCTTAAATAATGTATAAATCGACATCATGGAACCTAATTGGTGATGCGGTGCTTCTTCTTGAACAACGACAACATCTTTCGTATATACCGTACCAAATGATACACCCATTACAAAAACAGCAAATGGGATGATTACAATCCATTCGACGCCTGTTAATATAGCAAAGCTACCAACAAACATTGCCAAGAAAGCTAACATATAAATGAATTTCAATTTAAGTTGATCTAATCTACCAAGTACAAACGTGATAAACAACCAACCTACCGACATTGGAAAAATGATTAAACCACTTTGTAACGGTGTAAAGCCTTGTTCATTTTGTAAATAGATTGGCATAAAAATAGTGTAGCCCATCAACATTGTTGAATAAATCATATCTGTAAACAACACGAGAATGATTTTTCTATTAAATGCTTCAACAGGTACAAACGGATTTCTCATACGCGTCTCAACTCTGTAGAGTAATACGACAAATCCAATTAATAATATGAAGCAAATCATACGTAAAATAAATGGTATATGTTCTGCAACAATTAGTAAAAAGCTTGCGACCACACCATAAAATATGAATAAGCCTTTATAATCTAATTTAGTTTTTTCTACTTTTTCTTGTTCGAAATTAAAATACTTTATAACCAACCACATAGATACTAAAGCTATAGGTACATTGATATAAAATAGAAAGCTCCAGTTTAAAGATTCTAATATTGCGCCACCTAACAGTGGTCCTACAATACTAGATATACCCCAAACACTTCCAACAATACCCATCACTTTATATCTTCTCGGAATTGGAAAAGCAAGTTTAGGTACAACTTGACCTAATGTCATCATGACACCTGCACCTAAACCTTGAACAATTCTAGAAATAACTAGCAATGGGAAACTATGTGTCATTTCACTTAACCCACAAAATACACTACCAATAATAAATACAGATATCCCTAGTAACACTACTAACTTAATATTAATTCTCTTTACAAGTTCACCAACGATTGGTGTCATAAACACAACCGCTATTAAATATACTGTAAAGATTAATGCAACTTCCGTATCAATATTAAAGTCTTTCTGCATCGTTGGTGTTGCTAAAGATACGATTGATGTTTCTATAGCACTCATAAACATAATAAGTACTAAAGCCAACACAATTCCTTTGTTCTTAGTCATAATTCACGCTCTTTCATATACAATATTTCCGTTAACAATTGTTAATTTAGCTTGAATTTGTGCTAAATCTTGACGGTTAACCTTAAATGGATCTTGATCTAACACAGTGAAATCCGCTTCATATCCTACTTTAATTCTTCCAGTACGGTCAGTCGTTTGACCAATCTCACTCGCAAGTGTTGTATATAAACGTAAAGCATCAAATACCGAAAGTGCTTCTTCAAAGAAATACGCACCTTCTTCACCATACGTTTGTCTATTAACTGCCGCATGAATACCTAGCATAGGATTCGGTGTTTCAATCGGTGCATCTGAACCCCCACCTATTATAATACCTAAGTCTAACATTGACTTGAATGGATATAAATATCTTGCTCTTTCTTCCCCTACTTTATCTTGAACCCACGGAAAATCACTTGTAATAAATTGTGGCTGAACATCACAAATCACAGGTAACTTCGCAACACGTTGTAACAGTTCTTCATTTAATGTACTAATGTGAATTAATCTATCTCTTAGTCCGTTTGGCACAGGATATTTTTCTATTGCATCTAATACCATTTCACAAGCTTTGTCACCAATCATATGAACAGCTATCGCACCATTATATTTTCTTGCGATTTTCACTTTTTCTTCGAGTTCTTCTTGTGTATATATCGCAAGTCCATAATTCGTTCCAGTAGGATCATTAGAATAAGGTTCTTTCAACAATGCTGTACTGCCACCAAAAGCACCATCTGCATAAAATTTCATAGCATCAGGTTCTATCCATTTATCAACAAAAGTCGCCTGTTCTTCCATCATTTGTTCATAAACACTAAAGTGTCGTAACAATCGTACTCTAAATGGCTTTTGATCTTCACCTGGTCCTACAACTGTTTTATAAGCATTTAAGACATCTTTATAATCTTCGTAGTAACCTAAATCTTCTGTATGCGATCCTGTTATACCATACTGATATAAATATGTAATCGCGTTATTTAAATGTTTAGTAAGAGACTGTTCATCTTCATTTGAAGCTAATTCTTCAAATGGTTCCATAGCTGTATCATATAACCAACCAGTCAGTTCACCTTCTTGTTTTTCATATGAACCACCGTCAGGATTTTCGACATCATTTGTCATACCTAAAATCTCTAACGCTTTCGAATTGACGATTGCTGCATGTCTACATACCCTTTTTACAATTACCGGATTATCTTTGCATAATTCATCTAAATCAAATTTATTAAGTCTAATGCCATTTAATAAATTTTCGTCATACCCTTCAGCAACTAACCATTCACCTGGTTGTAGCGTTTGTGCTTTTTGGCTAATTTTTTGTTTAACATTTTCGATATTTGTTTCACCATTTAAAATGACTGATGATAACCAAACACCAGTCCCCATAACATGAATATGTGTTTCAACAAAACCCGGAAACATCGTCCCACCTTTTAAATCGATTGTTTCATAATCCGTTGTTTGAATTTGGTTTAAATCTTCTTTTGATAAAACAGCTTCTATCAAACCATTTTCTACAATTACCCCTGCATATGTATCATCTGGTCTTTCCATCGTATATATTGTTCCATTATGATATAACTTTTTCATCCGATTCAGCTCCCTTATACATTCAAGTTTATTCTAATTCTACATATTTAATAGTAAAAAAGACACCGATAAAATCGATGTCTCCTATTTTAATTTTATAAAGTTCATTTTTATAGTATGACATGCTTAACGGCAGTAATTAATGCTTCCGTTCTTTCTTCACCAAAATATGCTTTATATCTATTATCCGCTTCATACATATTAATAATTTCTAAGTGTTTATCTTCTGTATAATTTGGCCAACTGAATGTTAACCATTCTCTGTGTAACTGAGTGACTTCTTCTTGTTTTTCTAATGTTGCCCCTTGTTCAACAATATTATCCAGTTTTTCTACGAGTTTCTTTTCAATTTGATTTTTACTTTTAATTTCATCTTTTGTCATATCAAGAAACTGATCATCAGTCTGGTCAATCTTATGGCCGCTTCTATCTTCTACTGTTTCTCCCTGAAGCTCTTCATTAACATTTAGTTTGTCACGATCGAATGTTTCAAAATCTCTTTTTTCTGACATTATGATTTCCCCCTATTCATATCGTATAACATTTAATATTATCTATTTACCCGTTTTGCAAAAAAATAACAAAAAGAGCAGGATAGAAACCTCAATATTCTAAAGAGATTACATATCCTGCTCACTAACTTTATTTCAATCGTCTTTGTTCACCTTTTTTAAGATGTTCATTAAACGTTTGTTTATTATTTCTGCGTTGGTGTTTAATCAATAATACTAGTGCATAAACTAATATTAGACCGAATATAAGTGAAACAATACCCATAAACTGCAAACCACTTTGTTTGCCGTCACTAAATACAAAGTAATAAAAGAAATAGCCTTGAATTAAAATAATAATTGTAAGAACCGTATAATACAAACGATAGTTCATCTTATCCTCCTACATAAAGTACATAATTGCTAGAAAATGAAAAATAGAAGCAATCAAAATGAAGAAGTGCCAAATCATATGGAAGTATTTTTTATCTTTTTGAGCATAGAACCATGCTCCTACTGTATAACTAAGACCTCCAAATAAAATAAACAACATAAATATTAACGATGTCTTATTGATAACTGTTGGTAACATGAGAACACCCATCCAACCCATAATTAAATACATCGCTAAACTTAATTTATGATTAACGTTCTTAGCTGTTGATTTATATATAATGCCCCAAATTGTAATTCCCCATTGGACTGCCATAATTAGCCAACCTAACCAGCCGCCAACTAACGATAATGCAATCGGCGTGTACGTTCCACAAATTGCGATATAAATCATACTATGATCAATAATTCTCATAATGTATTTCTGAGGTGATGAAGATGACATTGAGTGATAAATCGCAGATGATAAAAACATCAGCATAATACTTATAATATAAATAGAGACACTCGTCGATTTAAGTGCGCCATCACTAATATAACTTTCTACTGCTGCGTATGGTAAGAAGAATAATAGAAAGAAAGCAGGGACACCATGTGATACTGCATTACCAACTTCCTCACCGAAGGAAAGTGGCATAATATCTTTAAATGCTTCTTTAACTTTCCCGTTTTTTCTAGGATGAGACTTTGTATGATTGATTTGTTCCATTCATATACCTCTTTTTATAATAGTTGATTGTTCTCTAAATCTCTTTGCGCTGTTTCGATACTGTCTTGTCCTTCTTTGTTCTTTAAAGGGCTAAATTCTTTCGTTCTATCTACTTGTAGTGTAGCAAATGATTCTGCATATTTGAAAATATCAAAATAAAACAATTCGAATTTCAATGACTCTTCTTCTACAACACTGAAGTCTTCATCTAATTGTTTTAACTTCTTAACTGCTAAATGATACGGCAATGGTTTAGAAGCCGCTTCTATAAGAAAATCTAATTTAAATACATGAATACCAATGTTAGCATTCTCTAGTTTATCAACATCATCTTCAGATAGCTCAGAATACTCTAATACACGTTTTTTACCATCAATTGATACAAGACGACCAACTTTTTCGCCACTATGCGCTTTAATAGATTTAGTTGTCACATCACTATTATGTTCAACTGTAAATCCAACAAATTCAGGATCCAGAACTTTTACGAGCGCATTATCAATGTTGTTTAAGAATAAGTATTCCACACCATTTTCTTTCATTTCAGCAAGTAACTTTGTCTTCTCTAGAGATTTGAATACACCACCATTACCATTAGGTGTGCGCATGACTCTTCTATTTGTATCTAAAATTAATTGACCGTCCGTCGTTAAAGATACAATGTGGTCTTGCTTAAAGAAATGAATATAATTTTCATCGTAATCAAAGTATTTGTTTTCTAAGAAAAATGACAATGTATCTTTATGATTCACGTCACTTGTCATGATATACCAATGAATTGGCGTACCCACTTCTTCTGTTAATTGCTTTAATTGCTCTGCTTGTCTTTCAAATAAACTTTTGTTATTGAATGAGAATGTACCTTTTGGTCCTTTATGACCTAATCTTGTACCTTGCCCACCAGCCATTAATAATACAGCAAATTTACCATCTTTAATCGCTTGTATACCAAGTGAACGGTAAGATTTCAGTTGTTCTTCTGAAAGTTGATCTTTAACTTCAAACTCAACTTGTTCTATATTATCTGCAACATCTATTGTTTTTCTATTTATGTATACATCTTGATATAGCTTATCTATTTCATCTAAATCTAATTGATTGATATCAGATTCTAATTGTTCTTTCTCACTTTGGCTCATCACTTTAGTATATTCTAAAATGTGATGTTGACCATGTTCTTTCAGGTTTGTTTCATCTAGCATTATAATACCTCCGAAAATTTGACTCATTCTTATTATACGACTTTAGAATGATTTGTCTAAAAATATCACAAAAAATTTATAATTAAAATGATTATTTTAAAATTAAATGGGTATTTATAATAATGTGTTGCTTTAAGCACAAAATATTCCTATATATAATAGGCCAAGGAGGATTTTATTATGAGTTTAGGAGATAAGTTTAACGATGCAAAAGACAAAGCAGTTGAAAAAGGTAAGGATCATTTAGAAGAGAATAAAGACGAATATACTGAAAAAGGTAAAGACTTTGCTAAAGAAAAAGGCGAAGATTTAAAAGGTAAATTCGGAAAATAACATAATGTTTAATGAAAGCTAAGACACTACCTTTGGTCTTAGCTTCTTTTTTTATATAAACAATCGATAAATATCTTTCCACCATAAAATGACTGTGATAATGGTAAATGCAGATGATAAGCTTAAATCCATAACACCGCCCGTTCTAAATACAATGGGTAATTTAACCGAGACATTTAAAGGATAAAATAGTTTGACCCCTCTTGGTGTTAACATATCTAAAATGATATGCGATAACATACCCAATATAATCGAAACTAAATATGGTTCTGGTGCGGATATTGTTCTCAATCCCCAAAATATTAAAAATAGAAATAATAATGAATGGGTAAACGTTCGGTGTCCAAAAATTAACCTAATAACAAAACTAATCGGAAATATTTTCTTACCTAGATTACTTTTGAAATGACAAATATCTGGGACCAAACTCGCTACACCACATAAACTTACAATCGTAAATGATGTAAAAATATCTTCTCCATAATAAATACTTAATGATGACCCGATGAATATACCGCATGAGAGATGTGTTTTTCCTGTCATATTAATGTTTCCTCTTTTCAATTACTTTATTCTATTTTACCACAAAATACCGAACAAGTATACGAACACTTTGTGACTTTATAGTGATATACCTCACATAAATGTAGTTCAAATGACAAAATTGTGAAAACAATCACATAAGTATTGATTTGTTATTAATCCCTGTTAAACTATAGTTGTAAGTCATATTAAACATAACCCTATACCATTGTTGAAATAACCCCCTTATTTCACAATTAAAAAACGTTCATCGCATTAGATGAACGTTTTTTATTTAGCTTGCTTTGTTTAATTGTGTTTCTTGCTGATGATCACTTTGAGTGGATTCATTGTTGCTTGATTGTTGAGAGCGATTTTGACTTTGCCCTTCTCTATTTGTATTCTCGTCTTGTTGATTCGTGTTTCGAGATGGATCAGCTTGATTATTATCCTCTTCGTAGGGTTCATTACTTTGTTCATTTGATCCTTGGTTTGAATCTTGGTTAGAATCTTCATTTGTATTTGAGTGATGTTGATCTTGATGACCTTGATTATTCTGATCATTTTCTTTAGGTAATGTACAGCCATCATCATTACATAAATAACCATCACGAGATAAATTTTGCCAAGCTCTCGTAAATTCGATTGTATTTTCTGCTTTATCACATTCTGCTTGAGAGTTACCTTGATTTAACAAACAATTTCTAGCTACTGTATAAGCTTCTGTATCAAAGTTTTCAGTTTCATTATGATTGTTCGGTTTAACACCATTTACATTTTCTTCTACTGGAATTTCATCTGAAGATTGTTGATTGTTATTGCCATTTTGATTGTTATCATTATTATTTGTTTTTGATTTTTCTTCTTTAGTTTTAACATCTTCACCTGTCGATTCTGAAGTTGTTTTTTTCTCAGTAGTCGTTTCAGATGATTTTTCGTTATCATTATGTTCATTATTCTTAGAAGTTTGGTTGTCACATGCTACTAGAAATAATAAGCAAACTGTTAAGAGACCATAAATCCATTTCATAGAATCACTCCTCGGCCTTTTTGCTTTTTCTTTCTTACTATTCATTAAAGACACTTCTTTCTTATAAAATAATTAAGCATTTAATAAAACATAAGAATATCATACATGATAAACTAACATTAGTAAAAACTATTGTAACATTTAGGGGGTATTAAATATGTATAGAAGTGTTAAAAAGGATGAGTGGACAGGTAGAACAGATAGCACAACATTGCGTTCTGCCTTTAGATTCCATCAAATCGTTGACTCAATTCATATTGAGAAAGAAGACATTACACCAAAGAAAGAATTCGAACATCAAGTTAATATGGCACTTATAGGTTTTGAATGCGATGAAGGTGTTTCTAGAAATAATGGTCGACCAGGTGCTGTAGATGGTCCTAAACATTTTAGAAAAGCTTTAAGTCCTTTGCCAATACATAATGAGTATTTACATTTAACTGACTACGGAGATGTCATTTGCCACAAAAATAAAATGGAAGAAGCGCAATCAGAACTTGGAGATAAAATCTCAAACATATTATTGCATAATGACTTTACAGTTATTATTGGTGGCGGTCATGAAGTCTTATATGGCCATTATTTAGGTGTAAGAAAAGCCAACAAAGACAAAAAAATTGGCATCATCAACATAGACGCACATTTTGATATGAGAGATTACGACGAAAAAACATCTTCTGGCACAATGTTTAAACAGATTTTAGATCAAGATGATCAAGTTGGTTATTTTGTGTTAGGTATTCAGAAAAATGGTAATACTAAAGCACTCTTCGAAAGAGCTGATGAATATGGTGTCCAATACATTCGTGAAGATGAGCTTCGTAGCCATTTATCGATAGAAACAATTACTTCTATTAATTCATTTATTGAAGGCTATGATGAAATCCTCATTACATTATGTACTGATTCTATAGATGTAAGTTATGCACCTGCAGTAAGTGCACCTTGTATTATGGGATTACAACCTCAAATTGTTCAAACAATTTTACAATTAGTTACAAACTCAAACAAAAGTTCAAGCATTAGTATTGCTGAGCTATCACCAAGATTCGATATAGATAATCGAACTGCAAGATTACTTGCGAATATCGCATCGAATATTTATCACGATCAAGCAGAAGTCATTCAATCACAGTGGGAGTCCTAAATCATGTCAGAATTTAAAAAAGGTATTATATATGCAATATTTGCATATGTTATTTGGGGTGTCCTACCAATTTATTGGAACCTCGTAAGTGAAATTGGACCATTCGAAATTTTAGCACATCGTATTATATGGTCAGCAGTATTCATGTTATTACTGTTATTATTTACAAAACAATTTCCAATGTTCAAAGCAGCAACAATTAAGTTATTTAAACAAAAGAAAATGCTATTCGCTATTATCATCGCTGGTTATATAATTACAGTGAACTGGGGTACATTTATTTGGGCGGTTAATAACCACCATGTACTACAAGCAAGTCTTGGTTATTACATCAATCCTTTAATGAGTATATTCCTAGCCTTTATTTTCCTAGGCGAACGATTCTCAAAAGCTCAATGGGTAGCTATTCTATTAGCATTTGTTGGTGTTATTTATATGACTTTTCAAGTCGGAGAATTTCCATTCGTATCAATATTACTTGCAACATCATTTGCGCTTTATGGATTGATCAAGAAAGTTGTAGATATCGATGCATTTAGTAGTATTACGATAGAATGTATCGTGACATTACCAGCAGCACTTATTTATATATTCTACTTATCACAACATAATGCCGTTACATTTGGTATGAACAGTTCAAGCGGATGGTTATTACTTTCTGGTGCTGTTACAGCTGTTCCACTTATTTTATTTAGTGCTGGCGCAAGAAGAATACCTCTATCTTTAACAGGCTTTATTCAATATATTGGTCCAACTATCATGTTCTTTATTGGTATATTCTTATTGAACGAACATTTCGATGTTGATCAATTTATTACATTCATATTTATTTGGGCAGGTATTATCATTTATAGCTACAGTAAATATGTAGAACTTAATCGCAATAGAAAAAAATTAACTAAAGAAGCTCGTTAACAATAAAAGGCTGAGACATTCATGGATGTCTCAGCCTTTATTTATTAATATATATCGCCACAAGTTGTAGCTAATAAAGCTTTAATTGTATGCATTCTATTTTCTGCTTGTTGGAATACTTTTGAATAAACTGATCTAAATACGTCATCTGTCACTTCCATACATGTTACACCAAACTTTTCGAAGCATAGCGCACCCATTTCAGTATTCAAATCATGAATAGCTGGTAAGCAATGTAAAAATAAAGTTTCATTTTTACCTGTTAAATTAATTAAGTTTTGATTTACTTGGTAATCTTTAAGTAATTCAAAGCGTTCTTCTAATTGTTGTTCCTCACCCATTGAACACCAAACATCTGTATATATGATATCACTGCCGTAAATACCTTCTTGGATATTATCTGTAATTAATATTTCACTTCCAGATTCTTTACTAAATGACAATGCCATATTTTGAACTTCTTCATTTGGTTGAAGTGATGATGGTGCAACAATATGAATATTCACACCTAAAATTGCACTCGTAACGAGCAATGAGTTTGCAACATTATTGCGTCCATCTCCTATAAATGTCAAAGTCTTTCCTTCGTATGTACCAAAGTATTCTTTAATTGTCATAAAGTCCGCTAACATTTGTGTAGGATGCCACTCATTTGTTAAGCCATTCCATACGGGTACGTTGGAATATTGAGCTAAGTCTTCTACTGTCTTTTGTTCAAATCCTCTAAAAGCAATTCCATCAAACATAGATCCAAGTACGACTGCTGTATCTTCTACAGATTCTTTCTTACCTAGCTGTAAATCCTCTTTACCTAAATATGACACACTTGCACCCATTTTAGTTGCAGCTACTGTGAAAGCTGAACGTGTTCTTGTAGATTGCTTTTCAAATAATAAAGCGATATGTTTCCCGTTTAAATAACGATGTGGGATCTGATGCTTTTCTTTGAATTTTAATTCCATTGCCAAATCAATAAGTGATTCTAATTCTGCTTTAGAAAAATCAACTTCTTTTAAAAAACTTGTCTTGTTTAATTCTTTTAACATAGATAACTTCGTCCCAATGAAACCAGCTCCTTATTTATTTATAAAGATAATATTACAACATACAATTCCATTTGTAAATAGTTATTCAATATATTGCATAAAAATACTTATTTTAATTAGTATGACATAATAAATAAAAAATATAACACATTTTCTCGCTTTTCTATTGAAAACGGATACATAATGCGTTATGATGTAGTCATCAAACAAAAGGATGTGTTTAGATATGGCAATGAGAGTATCAAAGGACAATAATCAAGTTCATATTCAATGGAGAGTAGCGGACATTACAATTCCAAATAATGAAATTAAAAACATTAAAGAGGATCAAGATATTCACGCTTTGTCTAATGAAGCCCAAGATCATATCGTAAGAATTGGCTCAACTTTTGGCAAAACAAATCGTGTGATTATCGAAACAAATGATAAAGAATACATTATTTATACACATGCTGATAAGAAAGTTTACAACGAGCTTACTAAAGAAGCTTAAGTTCAAACTTTCAGGCATTTTAAATAAACACCGCGAAGTCATATTACATTGACTTCGTGGTGTTATTTATATGGCATTTTCAAATTGAATTATTATGATACATTTTTAAAGCATGCTAACATATAAGAAAGGAGTGATGTTCAATATGTTAAGAGACTTAAAAGGGCTCAATGCAGTCATTACAGGTGGCTCTAAAGGTATCGGTAAATCAATCGCGATTGCATTAGCTCACGAAGGCGTTAATGTCGCTATTGCAAGTAGAAATATTGATACTTTAAAAGCAACAGCCGATGAACTTAAACAATATGACGTCAAAGTATTTTATAAAGAAACCAATATTGCGCACCAAAAAGATGTGCAACGTTTCATAGAAGATTCATACCATGCATTAGGCTCAATAGATATCGTGATTAATAATGCAGGTATTATGAAGAATAATTCATTTTTAGAAGTAAGTGAATCTGAGTTCGATCAATTATTTGAAACAAATGTTAAAGGTATATACTACGTCTTACAAGAAGCATTACCACATCTCGTAAGACAAAAAAGCGGAGATGTTATTAATATCGCCTCAATGTCTGGATTAAAAGCCAGTGCAACAAGCAGTATCTATTCTGCTACTAAATATGCGGTAATTGGTATGACTGAAGGTATTATGCAAGAAATGAGAAAACATAACATTCGAGTATCATATTTAACCCCTTCTGCCGTCTTAACAGATTTAATAGGAGAAACACAATTACAAGAAGATACGATGACGCATCCAGAAGATATAGCAGACGTAGTTGTATCACAACTGAAACTACAACCGAGAACATTTATGAAGACAGCACAAATCTGGGCTACTAACCCAACACCAAAAGAATAGGAGAGATCACTATGTATGTTGTAACAAATAGAATTAAAATGAAAAAAGGTTATGCAGAAAAATTAGCACCAATGTTTACTAAAGGTGGCGCACTACAAGAAATGAAAGGTTTCATTAAAGTTGAAACTTGGAATATGCAAGACATTGAAGACAATGACGAATTACATGTCAATATGTGGTGGGAAGAACTAGAAGACTTCGAAGCATGGAAAACGAGCGATGCATTTAAACAAGCACATAGTCGCGGCGGAGACAGTAATAAAGACAAAGGCGAATCACCAATGTTAGGATCTGAAATCGCAATCGCTAAAGTCGAAACAACAATTGACCCAAAATAATATAAATATGGACAAACTGAACTTATCTAGTTCAGTTTGTTTTTGTTATGAGGGTGGAATGAGGAAGATGTGAGTTTATTTGGTGCTTAAGCTATAATTTGGACAATCTCTTGGCTTTACTCAGACATTAAGCCATGACTTTAGCGATCTCTTGGCTTTATTCAGACATTAAGCCATGACTTTAGCGATCTCTTGGCTTTACTCACCCATTAAGCCATGACTTGGACGATCTCTTGGCTTTACTCAGACATTAAGCCATGATTTTAGCAATCTCTTGGCTTTACTCAGCACTTAAGCTAAGACTTAGACGATCTCTTGGCTTTACTCAGCACTTAAGCCAAGACTTGGACGATCTCTTGGCTTTATTCGGACATTAAGCCACGACTTAAGCTATCTCTTGGCTTTACTCACCCATTAAGCCAAGACTTGGACGATCTCTTGGCTTTATTCAAGACTTAAGCCATGACTTGAGCTATCTCTTGGCTTTACTCAGCACTTAAGCCAAGACTTGAGCTATCTCTTGGCTTTACTCAGACATAAAGCCATGACTTGGGCTATCTCTTGGCTTTATTCGGACATTAAGCCACGACTTGAGCTATCTCTTGGCTTTACTCAGCACTTAAGCCACGACTCAAAACCTCCTCATCTCCCCCAACCATTCCCATACATAAAAAACGACAGGGGCACATCATGCCTCTGTCGCTATTTTAAATTTAGAAGAATATATGAGCTAATATAACGATTATCGGTAGAGCTATGATTGTACGTATAATATAAATCATAAATAGTTTCCCTAGGCTTACTGGTATTTTCGAACCGAGTATAACGCCCCCTACTTCTGATAAATATATTAATTGTGAAATACTTAAAGCACCTACGATAAATCTTGTCATATCACTTGGTACATTACTAATCAGTAATGATGGTAAGAACATATCTGCGAAACCGATTAATAATGTTTCAGACATTTCTTTTGCATATGGTATTTGCATTAATTCTAATAATGGTACAAATGGTGCTCCTAATATACTAAATGTTGGTGTATATTCAGCAACTATAGTGGCTAAAGTACCGATTGTCATAACGACTGGTAGTACTGCTAACCACATATCCAACACAGTCTTCACACCGTTAATAATGAATTGTTTAAGGTCAGGTGATTTTACAGCTTTTTGAGTTGCTTGTTCAAATCCCCATGATATTGGATTATGTGTTTTAGGAATTGATTCATTTAATTGCTCAGTGCTTCCGTTTGAATACTTATCTGGAATTTGTTTAAGTGGCCAAATTCTAGGCATTATAAAAGCTGCTACAACACAAGCTAAAATAACGGATAAATAAAATTTAAAGAAATAATCCATTAAGCCGATTGTTTGAGCAATGACAATTGCAAATGTGATTGATACAACAGAGAATGTTGTCGCAATAACTGTTGCTTCTCGACGTGTATAAAATCCTTGTTCATATTGTTGACTTGTAATCATAACGCCAACTGTACCATCACCAATAAATGATGCTAGATTATCAACAGTTGATCTACCTGGTAATTTAAACATTGGTCTCATAATTGGAGCAAACATTGGTCCTAAAAATTCTAATAAACCAAAGTCCATTAATAATGGTAAGAACAAACCTGCAAAGAAAAATACGGCAAGTAATGTTGGTAATAAATCATTGTATACCATTAATCCGGTATTTTCATTTACAACTACACCTGGTCCGAAATCGAAATAAATAAATATTGCAAATATCGCACCTATTATTCTAATGACGACCCAAATCCAATTGACGTTAAATAATTCATTCGTTATAGATCTCTTTGTAGAAGTACTGAATATCGTAGAATAGATTAATGTCATTACTGCAGAGAAACTAATTAAAAGCATAATAATTAGCCCATCATAGTCACCTATCCAATCTAAAGCTGTATTTGCAAGGTATGCAACAGGTAAACTTGTTTCCTTCTCCCCTTTATCGTCAGTTACCGTTACAGGCACTAAAAATAAATATATTCCTAACAGTGATAATATAATAAACTTTAACCTTCCTACTAAAACGCTCGTCTCTTTCATACTTTCTCTCCTTTACGCAAGACTAACTATACACAATAATTAATAAATATTCAATACTATTCATCTCTAATTTTATTATATATTTTTATGTAAGCGCTGTCATTATTTTTAGTAAAAATAAAAGAATTATTAATCATAATATACCAATGTATTTATTATATTTTTTCTTTAAATATTTTTAATTTTCAAACAACTATTTATTATCCGTATAATATATAGAACAATTCCAATTAATTCTTTCAATTTATACCTTAAAAACACCTTACATTTCTGATTGTTCGGGTATTAAATTTTATCTGTATTTTTACAAATCACACTGTTATAATCATGATTATATGTCAAAGAGAAGGAGTAATATGATGTCGAAACCTCGATTAATTACATTTATGTTAAGCGTATTTGTTGTGGGAATGGTTGAATTAATGATTGCAGGTATACTTACTTTAATGAGTAAAGATTTGAATGTATCAGAAGCAATTGTAGGACAACTTGTAACAGTTTATGCATTAACATTCGCAATTAGCGGACCCATACTTGTTAAACTGACTAAGAATGTCTCACCAAAGACTGTATTATTAGTGAGTATGGCTATATTTATTTTAGGAAACGGGATTATTGCGATTTCACCTAACTTTACAATACTTGTAATAGGTCGAATATTATCTTCAGCCGCTGCAGCAATTATTGTCGTGAAAATCTTATCTTTAACTGTTGTGTATTCAAAACCAAGTGAACGTGGGAAAATGATTGGGCTTGTTTATACTGGTTTCAGTGCAGCGAACGTACTTGGTGTTCCTCTAGGTACTAAAATAGGAGACTTAGTAGGTTGGAGAATGTCATTTGTATTTATTTCTACAGTTGGTATTATTGCGCTTATACTTATTATTTTTAATGTCGCAAGCAATAAAATTGATACGTTAGAATCTTCTAGCCAAAGTCAAGATTACAAAGTCGTTCATCCTTTAGAAATTGTAAAATATTTAAGCATTACTTTCCTTATATTAGCGGCAAATTATGTTGTCGTAACGTATATTAGTCCATTATTATCTGTGTATGGATATGATTTAAATATTGTATCACTGGTACTACTTGTTGCAGGTATCGGTGCAATTATCGGTACGTCATTAGGTGGATATATTACAGATGCATTAGGTAGTAAAAAGTGGCTATTAATTTCATTAAGTACTTATACAGTACTGATGCTTGTATTTGAACAATTCTTACCGATACTTGTTATTACATTAATTGGTGTATTTGCTTGGAATATTGTCCAATGGGGATCAAATCCACCTATCCAAATCGGTATTATCTCTCAAATTGAAGGAGATACAAGTGCAGCAATGAGTTGGAACATGTCAAGTTTAAATGCAGGAATAGGTGCTGGTTCATTATTAGGTGGTATATTCGTATCATACTTTAATGTCGTATCTAGTTTATATGTAGCAGGTGCATTAAGCTTTATTGCATTCCTTATTTGTTTAACGATTAAGAAACAACCAAAGGCGCAGAAATCATAAAAAAAAGCGAGTGAGATTAGATAATCTCACTCGTCTTTTTTATAGATTATTGTAATTCTTTATTGCCTTTTGATTGGCCTTCATCATCAGATGATGAATTTTTTTGTTCGTATTCTTTTCTACTCATTACATCATCAACATGCATATTTACTTCAACAACTTCAAGTCCAGTCATATGTTTAACTTGTTCTTTAACTAAGTCTGCAACTTTTTTGAAGATTTTAGGAGCTGATTCGCCATATTCTAAAATAACTTTTAAATCTACAGCTGCTTGTTTTTCTCCTACTTCAACAGAAACCCCTTGTGTTACGTTATTTCCAGATGTGAAACGATCAGTTAAGCTAGAAGCAAAGCCGCCTTTCATATCTAAAATACCTCTAACTTCTCTTGCAGCAATACCAGCAATTTTTTCTACTACTTCATCTGAAAATGATAATGTATTTGAAAATTGTTGCTCTTGAGCTTGAGCTTGTTGTTGTTGAGCTTCGCGCTCTTGTTCATTTACCCCTGTTTGTTCATTGTAACTACTTTTTGCTTTGTTGTTGTCTACGTTTGCCATAATAGATTCTCTCCCTTTAATTTATAATTTGTTTGTTTTCTTTATTTATATTGTAAGCAGTCTAACTTATTCTATTTAGGAAATTTAAGAACTGCTGTGTACAATCTTTAATATACCCCAATCCTACACCTATTAAACATAGGACTAGGATTAAAACTGTTTTCCAAAAACCAATTGTTAAAAATAGTACTGCTAATATTAACATTGCGATAAAACCAATAATTCTCCATTTATATTCTTTAATAAAATTAATGAATTGATTTGGATCTTGATTTTCATTTGGCATAATCGGAACCTCCTATCCTTAGTCTTATAAAACTCTTGTGTCACTCGATTTTTGATCTCTGACATTAATCTCAATATTTTTTACAGGTATTTCTAAGAAATGCTCTACATTTTGTTTGATATCAGATTTAATTCGATCTGTTAATGTTTGAATTTGACCTGTATCTGAAACAACAAAGAAATCAGCTTTGATTGTTGCATAAGATTTATTTTTCTTATTATACAGTTTCGCAATAACATTTGGTTGACGTACTTCATCGTATTTTTGAATAGTACGATAAATACATTTTTCAACTGAATTTCTCGTAATATAAATGTGACCATCCTCATAGTCACGATGTAAGCCTGGCTTTTTATGTGTTGGTTTAAATGTTGCAAAGAACATCAATATACCAAAGAATATTAATACGCCTGCACAAGCAATCAACGTTGGTTCAAACCAATTATATTTTAATAATTCTTGTTGATAGCTCTTAATTTGGCTAATATCCAAATACATAAAAAGAAGCGTGCCTACAACTACTATTATGAATAAGCCTAGGAAAAAATTTTTTAATCTTCTCACTGGCAACTGCACCTCCTATGTAAAGTTCTATTACTACTCCTTGTTATACCCCTAAAATGATTTTGAAAACAAAATTTTATAATTTATGTATACTTTTTTGAGAAATTTTAATAATTCTTAGAATGTGTCGTGATTATAAGCACGAAAAAACTCTCTTTCATTATAGAAAGAGAGTTCACTATTATATATGCGTTGATTTTTGCATTAAGTATAAGAAATACGGCGCACCAACTATTGCAACGATAATACCTGCTGGAAGTCCGTTAGGTTCTAATACAATTTTACCAATTGTATCTGCTACAACAAGTAAAATCGCACCATTTAACACTGCAATTGGTAAGTATAATTGATGTCTTGGTCCAACAATACTTCTTGCGATATGTGGTCCCATTAAGCCAACGAAACCAATTCCGCCTGCTACTGAAACTGCAGCTGATGATAATACAACAGCTAAAAATACGAGTAGAATTCTTTCTCTATTATTATTAATACCGAAAGAAACGGAAATTTGTTCATTCGTACTTAATACATTTAATACATTTGCTTTATAGAACAAGAATGGCATAACAATCGCCAACCATGGGATAAATGCGAACACGAATGGCCATTCATCTCCCCATATGTTACCTGCGAACCATCTTGCGATAAATTCCATTTGATCTTGATCAAATGTAGACATAATTGTTATAGATGCTCCACTCAGAGCAGTAGATAAACCTACACCTATTAAGACCATTCTTACAGGGTTTATGCCTTCACCACGTTTATGACTGAATATGAAAATAACCATTGCAGTTGCTAAACCACCAAGCATACTTACAAGTGGTAATACATATACAAAATCTCCTGCTTTAATCGTACCAACAACAAGAAATAGCGTAATCATAAATCCGCTTCCTGCATTAATACCAAGAATACCTGGTTCTGCTAAAGGATTCTTCGTAATACTTTGAAGGATTGCACCACTTAACGCTAAACTTGCACCAGCAAGTATTGTGATGAGCATTCTAGGCATTCTAAATTCAAATAATACCATTGTATCTAACTCATTACCTTGTCCAAATATCGTTTTGAAAAATTGCGTAAAGGACATATTAAACTCACCAGTTGTCATGGCAAATCCCATTGAAGCAATAAGTGCGATAACTAATATAATAAATGTAATACGTTGTTTTTTAATAACTTTAGGATGTATCATAGTATTTTACCGTCCCTTCTAACAAGATAAAGGAAGAACGGCACACCGATAATTGAGATAACAGCTCCAATAGGTGCTTCTCCTAACATTCTTGCAATCATATCTGCAAATAACAGAATAAAGCCTCCGAGTACTGCTGATAAAGGTATTACACGTTTATAATCTGTTCCAATCATAAATCGAACAATATGTGGCACCATTAAGCCGACAAATGCGATTTGTCCAACGATTGAAACTGCTATACCTGCTAGGAACATTGTAGCAATTAAACTTGTGTATCTTACAAATGTACTATTTTGGCCTAATCCTTTAGAAAGTGTATCACCTAAACTAAGTATAGTAAGTTGTCTACTCATAAAAATAAGAACAATTAAAATAACAATAACAACTGGTGTAGAGATCATAAGTTGTTTCCAAGTTGTACCACTTACACCACCAACACTCCAGAATGTTAATGTTTGATTTAATCTAAATATTAAAGCAATTCCTTCACTTGCAGCTGTTAAAAGCGCAGATACTGCAGCACCAGCAAGTACTAACCTCATTGGGCTGAATCCACCTCGTTTAGATGAGCCAACACTCATAACAAGTATCCCACCTATAGCTGCACCTACGAATCCTGCAAGCATCAATGTGAAATAACCTGCATTAGGTATAACGGCTAAAGTTAACGCAAGCATCATACTCGCACCAGCATTAAGACCTAATAAACCAGGGTCAGCTAAGCCATTACGTGTAACGCCTTGCATGACAGCACCGGATACAGCAAGTGCCATACCTACAATAACAGCACCTATTTCTCTTGGAATTCTTATTTCTCTTAATATATTATGTTCTTCTATTTTAGGATTATAATGAAAAATCGCATCATAAACCATTTGTATTGAAGTCGTCTTTGCACCAAATAAAAATGACAGAAGTAAAACAGCTACAAGTAAAATGATTGTAACTGTTAATATAATTGGATAGCGATTAGCTTTTAATGTTTTAGTCTGATTCATTGGGTTGCCATCCTTTTATAACTTCGTATAGTGCTTACATAATAAATTATATGTTACAAGCATTGGTTTTCCAGTACGTGGATCTGTAGAAAGCTCTGCATCAATATTGAAGACTTCTTCCAATATTTCATTTGTTAGAACTTCTTCAGTTTGACCTTGTGCAACAATTTTACCAGACTTCATAGCAATTAAATGATCTGAGAAACGGATTGCTTGGTTAATATCATGTAAGACCATAATAATCGTACAACCTTGTTCTCTATTTAATTCCTGTACAAGTTCTAAAATTTCTAATTGGTGTGAAATATCTAAATAAGTAGTTGGTTCGTCTAAGAAAATGATGTCTGTTTTTTGAGCGAGCGCCATTGCAATCCAAACACGTTGTCTTTGACCACCACTTAAATCGTTAATTGATCTATATTTAAATTCATGCGTACCTGTTACATTTAAAGCCCATTCAATTTCCTCTTTATCTTGTTTAGATAATCTACCGAAACCTTTTTGATGAGGAAATCTACCATAAGATACGAGTTCTCCAACTGTTAATCCATCTGCAACATCAGGAGATTGGGGCAAAATTGCAATCTTTTTAGCTATTTCTTTAGTTGAAGTTGAATGCAAATTCTTACCGTCTAACAACACTTGACCTGTTTGTACATTTAAAATACGGCTTAAAGCTTTTAATAAAGTAGACTTACCGCAACCATTTGGTCCGATGATAGAAGTCACTTTGCCATCTGGTACTTCAAGATTCAATTCATTAACTATTAATTTGTCTCCATAACCTATTGAAATAGCTTCTCCCGTTAAACGATTCATAAAGAACCCTCTTTCCATTAAAATAAACTCTATTTATATGATATTTTCATTAATTGTATATATTTGTAAATGATAATCATTATCATCATTCACATTCATGTATTATAGCATTTAATAGTAGCTTTTTCTATCATTTTCTGAATATTTTCGTATTCCGTTCACAAAAAGAGGTTGGCACAATTAATGTGTACCAACCTCTTAAACATTATTATTCATCTACTAAAAAGCCATTTCCAAGAACGTCTCTTACGTCATGGACAACGACAAATGCATTTTCATCGAACTTTCTAATCATGCGTTTTGTTCTAGAAAGTTGTGTCTTCGCAATAACTACATATAAGACATCTGTGTCTTTCTTAGAATAATAGCCTCTACCATTTAGAATCGTACAACCACGACCAATTTGTTCATCAATCATTTTGGCGATTTGATCGGGATTTTGAGAAATAATTGTAACGGCTTTTTTAGGATTGAGACCTTCAATTACAAAGTCCATCACTTTTGTTCCTACATATAATGAAATCACTGTAAGTAACGCTTTTTCTAAAGGCATTACAGTAAGTGAGAACATCACGACGATAAGGTCAAAGAATAGTAGAGCATATGATGTATTTACGTCTAAATATTTATGCGCTATTCGGGCAAGAATCGTCGTCCCAGCAGTCGTACCACCAGACAATACAATGAGTCCTATACCTAGACCAACCATGAAACCACCAAAGATTGTGTTAATTAAAATTTCGTTCGTATGCACAACCCAAGATTCAGTCAGACCTAGAAATACAGAAATAGCAATAACCGCTATTATCGTATATACAGTACTTCTCTTGCTTAAAAATTTATAACCTAACGCAATTAAAATAGCATTTAAAATAAACGTAGACCATGCAGGTGAAATATCGAATGCATAAAGTAAGATTAAAGAAACCCCAGTTACGCCACCTTCACCTAAATTAGCAGAAATGATAAAGGCATTAACACCCGTAGCAAAAATAAAAGATCCTGCCAAAATTAATATCATATCTCGTAAAATTCTATTTTTCATGACCTTACCTCCTCTATATTTTTTAACAGACATATTGATACTACCACAATCCTCAAATCCCCTCAACATGCCGATTTTAAATAGAAGACGAATCATATAATGGATGAGGAATGATGATGTGAAAAAAAGTGATTTGAATTAAAGGAACTGATGGAGGTGCGAGAAATAGATGATGTCTTGGCTTAGTTAGAGCGTTAAGCCATGACTTGGACGATCTCTTGGCTTTATTCAGACATTAAGCCACGACTTAGACGATCTCTTGGCTTTATTCAGACATTAAGCCATGACTTGCGCTATCTCTTGGCTTTATTCAGACATTAAGCCATGACTTGGCTCATCTCTTGGCTTTATTAGGTCGTTAAGCCATGACTTGGACGATCTCTTGGCTTTATTCAGACATTAAGCCATGACTTGGCTCATCTCTTGGCTTTATTCAGACATTAAGCCACGACTTGGGTTATCTCTTGGCTTTATTCGGACATTAAGCCATGACTTGGCTCATCTCTTGGCTTTATTCAGACATTAAGCCACGACTTAGACGATCTCTTGGCTTTATTCAGACATTAAGCCATGACTTGGCTCATCTCTTGGCTTTATTCAGACATTAAGCCATGACTTGGCTCATCTCTTGGCTTTATTAGGACGTTAAGCCATGACTTAGACAATCTCTTGGCTTTATTCGGACATTAAGCCATGACTTAGACGATCTCTTGGCTTTACTCTGGACTTAAGCCATGACTTATGAGTTTATTCCGCCTTTAACTCACGTCTTCCATCATCTTCCGCCTTCAATCCCACTCATTTTCACATTCCCCCCTTAATTCAAACAGTCACCACAAAAAATACCGACAAAATCTTTTCTAGACTTTGTCGGTACTACTAAAATCTTCATATATTAAATCCCTGATATATCTTACTATTAAAATTCTTTTTCAAATGGTGCTTGTATATCTTTCAACACTTTAACAGAGTTATCGAATAATGATTTTTCTTCTTCATCTAATGGCATTTCGATGACTTCTCTAATGCCTGATCTGTTTATAAGTGCTGGTACGCCTATATACACGCCTTCATGTCCGTACTCGCCTTCTAAATATGCAGAAACTGTCAACACCACATCTTGGTTATTTAAAATGGCTTTTGTAATACGCATTAACCCCATTGCTACTCCGTAATAAGTTGCGCCTTTTGCTTCTATAATTTCATATGCTGCATCTCGAGTTTGTACAAATATTTCTTCTACTCTATGTTTACGTGATTCGTCTTTTTCAATAATACTTCTTAATGGTTTACCTGCAATATTAGCATGAGACCATACTGGTAATTCTGAATCACCATGTTCACCGATAATGTTTGCATGTACACTTTGTGGTGCTACATCGAATTCTTCACTTAATAAATATCTAAATCTTGCTGTATCTAATATAGTACCTGATCCGATTACACGTTCTTTTGGTAAACCAGAGAATTTCATAGTTGCATAAGTTAATACATCTACTGGGTTAGTTGCAATTAAGAATATACCATCAAATCCTGAGTCCATAATTTCAGTAACGATTGATTTGAAAATTTTCATATTTTTTGCTACTAAATCTAGTCTTGTTTCACCTGGTTTTTGTGCTGCACCTGCACAAATAACTACTAAGTCTGCATCATGACAATCTTTATAGTCACCTGATTTAACTTTAATTGGTGATGGTCCGTATACTGTACCATGATTTAAATCCATGACATCCCCGATTACTTTCTTTTTATCTAAATCTATGATGACAAATTCATCACAAATACCTTGGTTTATCATTGAAAATGCATAACTTGAACCTACTGCACCATTACCTACTAATACGACTTTTTTACCTTTGAATTGTTTCATTATATTCGCTCCTCAATTTATATTTATAAAATTATTGTTAAAATAAATGTCCATACACAGATGAATATTAAGAATCCGACACTATATTTCAAAGTCATTTTGAGCAATTCAGACTCTTTACCAACTTCTCTAACAGCAGCTGTTGCAATCGCGATAGATTGTGGTGAGATTAATTTAGCTGCTACACCACCTGCTGTATTTGCTGCAACTAACAATGGTCCGCTTGTACCAATTTGACTTGCTACTGACGCTTGAATTGGTGCAAATAATGTGTTGTTATTAACGACTGAACCAGTCATGAATACACCTATCCAACCTAATACTGGAGATAGTATTGGGAAGATGTTACCAGCTTTTGCAATACCTTGACCCATTGCAGCTGTTAGTCCGCCATAAGTTGTGATTTTAGCAATAGCTAAAATAAAACAGATTGTCAAAATTGGTAACCACAATTCTTTAATTGTTACGCCTAGTAAATTGAATGCGTCACTAAATTTAAAGTGTTTCGAAATTAATATTGTAATCACAACTGAGATTAATATTGCTGTACCAGTTGCGCTAAAGATGTCGATTTTTAATGTGATCAGTTTATTAGTAATTTCATTAAATGTTCCCGGAATACTTATATTCCATACTAATGAAGAAAGTAAACCACCTTCAGCAAATAAAGCTTTGAAAAACGGTGCACTCCATATCATGACGAAAATCGTTAAAATATAGAATGGACTCCATGCATACATAATGGATTTAACAGAATGTTTCTTTGTTTCCAATACTTCTTGATCTGAAATTCTGAAAATATTTTTTGGTTGATAATATTTTGAGAAAATTGCTAATGCAACCATAGATAATAATGGTGGAATAATATCAGCCAATTCTGGACCTTGGAAATACGTAATCAATATTTGTAAGCCAGTGTATGTTGTACTTACAACAAGAATCATCGGTAAAATTTCTTTCACACCTTTAAATCCATCCAATATCATGACTAGTAAAAATGGAATAAAGAAGTTCAGGATTGGAAGTGTAAGTGTTGAAATCTGTGATACTTCAAGCGCTGAAATATTACCGTGAAGACCTAAACTATCTATAATGCCAACTGGAATACCTATCGCACCAAAAGCGCCCGCTGCTCCGTTAGCAATTAAGCAAAGCATTGCTGCCTGTAAAGGTTTAAAACCAATTTGAATTAACAATACACTACATATTGCGATAGGAACACCAAACCCAGCAGCACCTTCTAAAAATGCATTAAAACTAAAACCTATTAATAATAATTGGATACGTTGGTCTTGAGAAATACCTGAAATACTATCTTGAATGATACTAAATTGTCCTGTACCAATTGAAACTTTGTATAACCATACTGCCATTACGACGATATAGCCTATTGGAAGAATACCTTGAAAGAACCCTTCTGTTATAGCACCAGTCGCTACAGTATGTGGTAATTCGAAGATAAATGATGCAATGACTAAAGTTACAATAAGTGTTGTAATAGATGCATAAATACCTTTCATTTTAAAAACTGTTAAACATAATAGAAATAATATAATCGGTATACTAGCAACAACTGCTGATAGTGTAACGTTGTCTAATGGATTTATATTATTTAGTAGCACAATGAACAACTTCTTTCTTAATTTTATTTTTTCAAGATGCGCATCTTTAACGTTTGTGATGTTTTTCACAATGTAAATATAGCATCTCAATCCCCTGAGGTCAATAGGTTTGACACATATTTTGTGAAAAAATTCACGAATTATTTTTGACTCGTTTTTTGATTTTTATTGAATCCTTTGCCCCATCTAAATGGTTGCGTTTTCATTATTTCTCATATTTTTTAAATTTTTTTATAATAAAAAACAAGATCCTGAAATATTTTTCTAGGATCTTGTTCAATTCACTTCTATATTATTCTGTTAAACTTTGTGTATTTACAAAATGTCTATACTTATCATGAGATGCTAATAATTCTTGATGGGTACCTACGCCTGTGATTTCACCCTTATCTAAAAATACAATTTGATTCGCTTTTTTAATCGTAGCAAGTCTATGAGCAATCACAATAGTTGTACGATCTTTCATTAATTCATTCAACGCTTGTTGAATGTAGAATTCACTTTCACTATCTAAATTAGCTGTCGCTTCATCTAGTAGTAGAATATCTGGATTCTTAATGAAACTTCGCGCGATATCTATACGTTGTCTTTGCCCACCAGATAATTTGGTGCCTCTCTCACCGATTTCTGTATCAAAGCCTTGTGGAAATGCCATTATAAAATCATAACAACGTGCCATCTTCGTATAATGTATGAGTGTTTCTTCATCTACTTCTGAATAGACACCATATGTTAAATTATCGCGTATTGTCCCGGACATCATCGCATTAGATTGCATAACATATCCAATTTTCTGTCGCCAATATTTTAAAGATATATCATCTATTGGTTGGTTTCCATATAATATTTGGCCATGATCGATTGGATAAAGTCTTTCTATTAAACTAAACAATGTACTTTTTCCTGAACCTGAAGGACCTACAAATGCTGTCACTTCTCCAGAACGAATGGATAAAGATAAATCTTTAATGACCGGATTATCTTCGTATCCAAATGAAACATTGTCAAATGTGATATCTTGATGATTCGTAATCGGTTGATTATGATCATCACCTCTTTTTTCCGCTTCTTCTTGATAAATCTCATAGATACGTTCACTTGCGCCGACAGCTTTCTTATAATCCGTTAAAAACATAGAAAAATTCAAAATTGGCGCTGATAATTGCACAACATAGAATATCATTGCGACTAATGTCCCTGCAGTAATCGCACCACTCGAAACTCTAATACCACCAAATCCAAGTATGACAGCTACGGTTAACGTCATAATAACGCCTGAAAGTGGAGATATGATTGCTCTAATTTTCGCTTCCTTTAATCCTAGATCATATATACCTAGTAAAGTACCTTTTGTTTTTTCTAGTTCTTTTTCTTCTGACGTTGTCACTTTTACTAATTTCATTTCTGTCAGTACTCTTCCTAATATACCGCTGAACCTAGAAATCTCAGTTTGTGTGTCTTTTGAGATTTTACCCATTTTTCGTCCTAATGGTACCATTATCCCGATAAATATAGGTAAGATCAGAAATGTCATGAGTGTCATTTGCCAATCTAAAATAAATAACATCACAATCGAACCAATAAGTGTTAACAATGATGGTAATACACTTGGTGCTTTTTCAGAGATAAATAAGTTAATCACATTTGTATCATCTGTAATTCTACTCATCAATTGACCACTTTCGTTTTTGTCAAAGAAACTCATTTTCAAATTGATTAAATGCTTCCATAACTTTTCTCTAATTGAATAAATTGTTTTTTCACCAATCTTGCTTAGTAAATATGTCCCGATACCGCTCAAGACTGCATTTACCAAAAATACGCCTATAAATAGCCAAACCATTCTTAAATCCAAATTTTCTGCATTAAATGTATCTACTAATTTCCCAGTAAATAATGGTACAAGCAAACCACTAAGACTACCTAAAATAGAAAGTGTCATAGCCGTAAACACTAATTTTTTAGGCCAGTCTACCTTTTTTAATAAATAAAGCAGAGGATTTTGTTTTGTCATTTTAATAACCTCTTTACTAAAATTAATGATATAGTATATTTTACAGCATTGAGATTATACATACCAAATTTAAAATATGTTCACAAAAAATTAACGTTCATTTGTTATCTTATTGTAGGGTAGTTAATTAATATATGTTAGAATGATATAGTTAATTTTAAAAATAAATGAAGAGGTCTTATTCATGAAAAAAAGTCTATTATTATTTTTTGCATTACTTTTATTAAGCATACCAGTAACTCAAAGTGCTTATGCAGCGGATAATCCGAAATCACCAACACAAGTAGCCAATGAAGATGGATACTCACTCGGTGAAATCTATGAACCTGAAGGCGCTATTAACTATAGTTCTGATACTGGTCAAATTTTGTATGAATATAAAATAGATGCTAAATGGTATCCAGCTAGTATGTCTAAATTAATGACATTATATTTAACTGAGAAAGCAATCAATAGTGGCAAACTTGATAAAAATGCTAAAGTTAAAATGACAAACGAAGAATATCGTTTATCTACATTACCAGAATTAAGTAATACAAAATTGTATCCAGGAGATGTTTATACAATTTCTGAACTCATGCAAATTACCGTTTCTAACTCTTCTAATGCAGGTGCGATGATTTTAGGAAGAGAAACGATGAAAGCTGAGAACTTAGCTTCTGCTAAAAAGATAGATAAAAAAGATAAAGACTCTAATAAAAATACAGCATCAAAACAACAAAAAAAGGATTTAGATTCTGACTTTGTTGACTACATGAATGAGACAGCTAAGAAATTAGGCATGGAACATACGAAGTTCTACAATGCTAATGGTGCTTCTAATAATTTATTACTAGAATATAAAGCTAAACGTTACCAATCAGATGAAGATAACTATACAACAGCTAGAGATTTTGCCATTTTAACGCAACATCTTGTAAAACAGTATCCTGACATTTTAGAATACACTAAAAAAGTTGCCCCTACTGTTCACTACGTTACATATTATACGTATAATCATTCACTTGAAGGTGCAGATATGTCACTTAAAGGTACTGATGGTCTAAAAACGGGTTCTAGTGACACTGCCGACTATAACCACAGTCTTTCTACTAAAAGAGATGGATTAAGAATTAACCAAGTTCTTTTAGGTGCAGGAGATTACAACAGTGTTGGTGGAGAGAAAGAACGTAATATGATGGGTAATAGCTTGATGGAAAAATCATTCAAAGAATATGAATGGAAAAAAGTATTATCTAAAGGTACTCAAAAAATTAATGGCAAAAAATACTACGTTACAGAAGACTTATATGATGTCGTACGTAAAGGCGAAGATTATAAAGTCGTACTTAAAGATGGACGTGCAAGCATTGATTATAACCGTTCTTATATCAATGATAGTTATGGTCCACCATCTGTAAAAGTAGAAACACCAAGTAAACATAAATTTAACGAAACAAAGAAAAAAGTAACAAGTACGGATAATAGACCTATTATTATGACAGCGTCAATCTTACTTATTGCTGGAATCATTCTTTTATTAACTTGGTTAATTAAGCGTAAGAAAAAATAATAACGGATATTAAGTCTTAAGTCCGACAACAAAAACGTCACTTTAGTGTAGAATAGTCTTAAACTATTCAATACGAGGTGACGTTTTTTTGATTCAATTTTTACCGAATTTCCTATCAGAACCAATAAATTTATCCTTAACAATGATAACGATCATCGCGCTTATATATGTATTTGTTCATCATAGAAGACAACAGCCCATTTTAAGTTTAATTGATATCATTTTAGGTTATTTTCCAATACTCATCCATGAGATGGGTCATGTTATAGCAAATAAACTATCAGGTGGTAAACCTAAAGACCTCGTAGTTGTTTGGCGTCGTAAAGAGCGCATGGAAACCGGTAGACAAGGTTATGCCGTTACTGGTTCCAAATCACGTTTAAATCAATTTATAACGACTTTATTCGGTTATATCATGCCGCCGATAATGTTGATTTTAGGTGTATGGCTAAAACATCACACATTCGGACCAATTTTCTTAATCATTCTTCTGATCATGTTTTTATTCTATGTCATATTAACATCTAGGAAATTTATCCCAAGTATCATTCTCGTCATTATTGCAGTAGCTTTATATGAAGTACTATCTGCACCAAATATACATGACTTTGGACAAATCATTACGTATATTTATCACATTAGTTTAGGAACATTATTAGGTGAAGTCGCACAATCAAGTATTACAATATTCCTATTAACATTCTCACGTTCAAGACAAGAATGGGATGGTAGTCAGTTAAGACAACTCACTAAAATTCCAACTATTTTCTTTAGTGTTATATGGATAGCGATTAATGTATATGCGGTTATGTATACATTCAATATTTTATGGCCATAGATATTGGAACTTTAAATATGGAGTCTTCGCGTAGTATAATTCGACTTTATACTTTAGCGCACGATATCTTGAAGTCTTCGTGCGTTACACCCTGATTTTGTACCTTATCGCACGATATCTCGTAGTCTTCGTGCGTTACACCCTGATTTTGTACCTTAGCGCACGATATCTTATAGTCTTCGTGCGTTACACCCTGATTTTTTACCTTAGCGCACGATATCTCGTAGTCTTCGTGCGTTACACCCTGATTTTTTACCTTAGCGCACGATATCTCGTAGTCTTCGTGCGTTACACCCTGATTTTGTACCTTAGCGCACGATATCTCGTAGTCTTCGTGCGTTATTTTAATCCATTAACAAAAAACCAGCAGAAATTCATTCGCTTGAATTTCTGCTGGTTTTTATTTATTAAGCTGTTTTTATACCAAACAAATATGATGCATTTGTTTCACTTATCATAATTGTTTTATCTTTTAGTTTAAGTTCTATGAGCTGGTTTAAGCTATCTTTATTGCTAATTGTTACTACATCGCCAATATGCAATTCTTGATTACTTAAATAATCTAAGAGATTCACGTAATCCATTACACGTTTAATTTCAACGTCATCTCCAATTTCAAACTCATTTAATGATGTGTTATAAATTTCCTCTATTTGATTCTCTCTTGGAATAATACCACCATGCGGACAAGTTGTTGGGTAACCCATTAACTTATCTATCTTATCTATAAAACGGTCAGATACACGATGTTCTAATATTTCTGCCTCTTCGTGAACTTCATCCCAAGTATATTCAAGTTCTTCTATTAAGAATCGCTCTATGAGTCTATGTCTTTTAATAATATTAGTTGTATGATCTAACCCCTTCTGAGTTAATTTCACACCTTTATAAGGACGAATATCTACGTAGTCATCCTTTTTCAAACGTAACATCATTTCACTAACTGATGAAGGTTTAATATTTAAATCTTGCGCTAAATTCTTATTGGATACGTAATCTGTTGTGCCATTTAATCCAAAAATCGCTTTTAAGTAGTCTTCTTGTTCTTCAGTCAACATCTACTCTGACCTCACTTTTATTATCATATATTTATTGTACCACGATTTATTTTTACAGGCTATCTCTTGACTTTAGATAATTTTCTAATATAATCGAATTATAGTTTAGGTTAGCCTAAACTTATTTTTAGAAAAGGTGATAACATGTTGCAGGTAAAAAATTTGAATCTATATTTAGGTCAACAGCACATATTGCATGATATTAATTTAACCATTGAATCTACAGGTGAATTAATTGGCATTATGGGACCGAATGGTGCAGGAAAATCTTCATTTATTAAATCGATTTTGGGTGAATTTAAGGCATCAGGAGAAGTTTATTGGCATGATAAACCGATAAACCAACAGTTGAAACAATTAACGTATATTCCTCAAAGAAATCAATTAGATTTAGATTTCCCTATCACTGTTCAAGATAGTTTATTAACAGGCTATTATGCTACATCAGGTTGGTTTAGGCCATTAAAAAAAGAAGCGTATCAAAAAAGGGATCAATTAATGTCAGAGTTACAACTAACTGAATTAAAAGACAAGACATTAAATCAATTAAGTGGTGGTCAATTACAACGTGTTCTTTTAGCAAAATCTTTAATGAAAGACAGTGATTTATTATGTCTCGATGAACCATTTGTCGGTATTGATTTTAAAAGTGAAGAAATCATGATAAACATGCTTAGAAGATTAAAGTCAGAAGGAAAACTCATCATTATTGTTCATCATGATATTCAAAAAGCCAAATTATATTTCGATAGAATCATCCTCCTCAATCGAACTATTAAATTTTTTGGCACAGCATCTGAAGCTTTAACAGAACACAATATTAAAGAAGTATTTCTAAAGGAAGGCGTTACACCATGATTAATGAATTTATCTCATCCCTTATACAATATAATTTCTTAAGTCGAGCGCTGATTACTGCTATTGTAGTTGGTGTTGTTTGTGGCATTGTAGGTAGCCTCATTATATTAAGAGGTTTGTCTTTAATGGGTGATGCTATGAGCCACGCTGTACTGCCTGGTGTTGCTATAAGTTACGTATTGAACATCCCGATGTTTATAGGTGCGCTTGTTACCGGTATGTTAACGAGCTTTCTGATTGGTTACATTGCCCAACACTCAAAAACTAAAAATGACGCAGCTATCGGTATTATCTTTACTGCATTCTTTTCCCTTGGAATTATTATCATAAGTCAAATTAACTCCTCTACTGATTTATATCATATTTTATTTGGGAACATATTAGCAGTAACTTCAAGTGCATTTTATACAACGAGTATAGTTAGTCTAATCGTTATCGCTTGTGTCATATTATTTTACAAACCCTTGCATTTATCAACGTTTGACCCTATTGCAGCTAGAATGAGCGGTTTAAATGTAAAAGTCATTCATTATTTTGTCATGATGCTATTAGCACTCGTTACAGTTGCTAGTTTACAAACAGTGGGCATTATACTTGTCGTTGCACTTCTTATTACACCGAGTTCAGCCGCATTTTTAATTACAAAATCATTAAAATCAATGATGATTGTCGCAAGTGTTATCAGTGCAATATGTGCGGCCTGTGGCATGTATATTAGTTACCTTTATAACTTACCAAGTGGCGCGTGTATCGTATTAGTCTGCTGCTTAGTGTACATGATTACATTCACCATACATAAAATGAAATTAAAATTTGCTTAGGAGGTTAAACATGAAGAAATTATTTATGCCATTACTCGCTATCATTGTTTTACTATGTGCTTGTAATGCAACATCATCTAATGAAGACAAACATTTAAAAATAGTAACAACAAATTCAATATTAGCGGACATGACTAAAGAAGTAACAAAGTCTGATGCAAAAGTTACAAGCATCGTCCCTATCGGACAAGACCCTCACGAATATGAAATTAAACCTAAAGACGTCAAAGCATTAACAGATGCAGATGTTATTATATATAATGGTTTTAACCTTGAAAGTGGAAATGGTTGGTTTGAAAAAGCATTAGAACAAGCAGGTAAAAAAGTCTCAGACAAAAATGTTATTCAAGCAACTGAAGACGTTACACCTATCTATTTAAAAGGTGGAGAAGGCGATAAAAATAAAATCGATCCACACGCTTGGTTAAGTCTTGAAAATGGTATAAAATACGTCAATACAATTGAAAAGCACTTAAGTGATATTGATAAAGATCACAGCAAACAATTTAAAGATAATGCTGAAAAATACACGAATAAATTAGATAAACTACATCATAAAATGATGACAGCATTCAATGATATTCCTGAAGATAAACGTGCTTTTATAACAAGTGAAGGTGCATTTAAATACTTTGCGAAAAGCTATCATATAACACCAGGATATATTTGGGAGATTAATACAGAAAAACAAGGTACACCAGATCAAATGAAGCAAGCCATTAAATTTGTGAAAGACCATGACCTAAAATCATTAGTCGTCGAAACAAGTGTTGATAAGAAAAGTATGCAAACATTAGCAGAAGAAACAAACCTCAACATTAAAGATGAAGTATTTACAGATTCAATTGGTAAAAAAGATTCTAAAGGTAACTCATATTACAATATGATGGAACACAATGCAGAAGCTATTCATAATAGTATGAAATAATGAAAAAAGAGGCCGAGATGATGAAATCTCGGCCTCTTTTTTGTGTATTTAACTTCCATTTTTCTGAATTGTGGTAATTAGAACGCTGTAACTATCATTATTCCGAATTCTGGTAATTAGAACGCTGTAACTATCATTATTTCGAATTCTGTCCCTAACAGCACCTCTTACGGACATTTCTCGGAATTCTGTCCCTAACGACACCTCTTAGAGACATTTCTCGGAATTCTGTCCCTAACGACATCCCATAACATACACTTCTCAAATAAATTCTATTATTTTAATGTTGGATCATCTTTTTTCATGACTTGTTTATATTTACTAAATGTTTCTTTATCATTTTTAGAAAATGCTTCGTTCATCACTTGTCTTTTTTCGGCTCTTCTTCGTCTGTCTTTTTTTGTTTCTTTACGATCATATCTAAAGTTTAACGAAGTACCTTTTTTAGTAAATTCTTTCATATACATATATGATCCTGAATTATAAGCTGCTCTAATAATCATATGTCCTGCTACTGGAGATGTTAAATATAAGAACAGTATTGTTAATAATGTTCGGACACTAAAGTATTCTTGTGTCACTAAGAAATATATAAACACACCTGTCAAAGTAAGCAACACAGATAATGTAGAACTTTTAGTAGCGGCATGACTTCGAAGAAATGTATCTCTAAAGCGTACAATTCCTATCGCACTGATGAGCGCTGCTATTGAACCTAACAATATTGATAAAGCGGCAATTAAACTAACGATCTCGCTTAGATTCAAAGACACGACCCCCTTCTATGAAACGTGAAATACCTACTGTACTCAAGAAAGAAAGTATTGCGATAATCAAACTCGCTTCTAAATAACTGAATGTATCATAAATAATGCTTAATACCCCTACTACGGAAACTAAAATCGCACCGATTGCATCAAAAGCAATGACTCTATCAGCAGTAGTTGGACCTATGATCGTTCTGAGAAGTACGACAACAATGGAAATACCATATATAACAAGCGCTGTTTTGATAATTGCTAATATGATAAATGACATTATTTAAGCACCTCCCAGATTAGTTTTTCATATTTCTTAATTTGCTTCGTTAAAATTTCTTTTTCTTTATCTGATATATCAATTGCATGTATAAAGAATCTTCTACCATCAGGTGAAAGTCTAAGCACGACGGAACCTGGTGTAAGCATAATAAGCAATGTTAACAATGTAATCGCCCAATCTTGTTTTAATGTTGTTTCATAAGTTACAAGACCTGGATTAACTTTGTTTGTTTTAAATAAAATATAATTGATTGTTGTCATACTTGAAGTCACAAGTTGATAGTTATAAACACATATAAACTTGAAGATTACCCAAACCTTTTTCAAGTAGAAGACATGTCCAAAGAATCTATGCATTAAATAAACAATAACAATACCAATGAGATATCCACCTACAAAGGTTGATAAATGAAATTTATCTTCATCTTGGAATAACGTCCATAAGAAGGCGATTAAAATATTTAATAACAACTGTGCCATTATTACTTCGCCTCCACTTCTACGTTTGGAATAATTTCTTTAATATATGACTGTTCATGTATGTTAAATTGTGCTGCCAATTCTGAAATGTTCAATACATATTGTGATGCTATACCTAATGCGATAGTAGCTACTGTTAATATGATCATCGCATATAATTTATGTTTAGAAAGTGGTACCCTTTCAACTTTAGGAATATCGTTTCTACCAAAGTACATCACTAAGAATATTCTTAGTAAACTGTACATTGCGATAACACTTGTAATCACCATCACGATGACACCTATTGTATAACCATTATCTAAAGCACCTTTAATAATTAATAATTTCCCAGGAAATCCACTAAAGGGTGGTACACCACCGATTGATAATATCGTGATAAAGAATATAATCCCTAGACTCGGATAATATTTAATTAATCCACCAAATTGATCATAATATCTCGTGCCTGATAATAATACGAAAGTACCGATGATTAAGAATAGTAATGTTTTGATAATCATATCGTGACTGACATAGAATATTGCCCCTGTAATACCATCGCTATTATTCGCACTTAAACCGAGGACAGCAAATCCTATTGATAAAATAACTTGGTAAGCTGCAATCTTTTTAATATCTTTAAATCCTAATACACCGATACTGCCGATGATCATTGTGATGATAGCCATAATATATAATAGGAAATGTGTAACTTCTGGCTTTTCATCGAACATCAACACCATAACTCTTATCAATGCATAGACACCGACTTTAGTCATAAGGCTGGCAAACAATGCTGCTAACTCAGTGTTTAAAGCAGCATATGCTTTCGGCAACCACATAAACATGACTAAGGCTGCTTTACCACCAAAGACGAAAATCATAATAACTGCTACTAAAGTAACGGTCGTTGGTTGATTACTTTCAGTTATGCGCATTGCGATATGTCCAAAGTTCAAAGTACCTAGCGTTCCATATAAATATGCTACACCCATTAAGAAGAACCAAGAACTGACAACGTTAATAACAACATAAATAACACTCGCTCTTAATTGTTCAATAGATTGTCCCAGTGTTAATAATACAAATGATGCTAATAACATAATTTCAAACATAACGTATAAATTGAAGATATCTGCCGTTAAGAAGCTTCCGTTAACACCTGTTAATAAAAATAGTATAAAAGATGGTAAGAAATATCTATTTGCTACTCTTTCTCGTTTACCAAAACCAAAATATATAATAACTGTTACAACAAAACAAGAAACAGACGTAAATAGAAGTGCTAATTCATCTCCGACAAACTGTATACCATATGGCGGTTGCCAATCTCCAAAGTTAATAACAAGTACTTTATTTAAACTAACTTCTATAAGTAGCCATACCGAAATGATTGTTGTGATTGATAAACTCGTTATCGCGATACGTCTTGTTAAAGCTAAACGTTCTTTAAAGAAGAACAATATTAATCCAGTAATTAAAGGTACGAGTAATGGTACTAATATTAAATTATTCATCTACATCTTCATCCTCACCGCGTAACGCCTCTATTCTATTTACTTTCGTCAACTTAAATGTTCTATATATAAGTACGAGTAAAAATGCCGTAACAGCAAAACCAATAACGATCGCTGTTAAGATCAATGCTTGAGGTAAAGGATCGACATAATCTTTTCCTTCTCCATTAATAAGTGGAACATTCTTCCCACCGAACTCGCTCATTGATAAAATCATTAAGTTTGCTACGTGTGTATAAATTGCTGTACCAATAACAATTCGAATTAAGTTTTTAGACAAAATCATATATGTTCCTACAAATGTGAGTACGCCTATTATAATAACTAGTATTAAATTCAACTGTTATCACCACTTATCGCAAGCATAATTGTTACAACTGCCCCTACTACAGTAAGTAGTATGCCGAGCTCAAAAAGTGTAACGCTTGATAAATGAATCTCACCTAACAACGGCCACGTCATATAGCCATCTTCATGTGTTAACATCGGATGTCCAAAGAACATAGGAATAATACCTGTACCAATTGAAATGAGACATCCAATAATCGTAACTGCTCTAAAGTCTAATGGCATTGATTGAACGACTGTTTCCACATCAAAAGCTAAAAACATTAAGATAAAAGCTGAACTAAAGACGAGCCCACCTATAAACCCACCGCCTGGGTTATCGTGACCAGCAAGAAAAATATAAAATCCAAACGTCAATATTATGAATATAGCAATTTTGGATATCGTTTCTAATACAACATCATTTTCTTTCATTTGGCTCATCCTTTCTTATCTTAAATTTAACTAATGTAAATATACCTAATCCTGCAATTAATATAACGATTCCTTCAAGCATTGTATCTAACGCTCTAAAATCTCCTAGAATACCATTAACGATATTTTTAACACCTGCTAATTCGTAAGCATTATCATAGTAGAATGAAATTTTGTCGAACAGACTATCTTGTTGCATCATAATGACAAAGACCACAACAAATACTGCCATTAATAAAGCAATTGTTAGTTTCACAATTTCACTCATAACGTTTGGTGTATCTTTCTGAACGTTTGGTAAATGATAGAACACTAATAAGAATAATACTGTCGTAATCGTTTCTATAACTAGTTGCGTTAAAGCTAAATCAGGTGCTTTCATAAATATGAATACGACCGCGATCGAATACCCGATGACACCATTTAAAATCGTCATTGTCATTCTCTCACGTATAAACATTAACGCTGTTGCAGTAATCACTATATTAATTAATATAATGATTTCAAATGTTGTCGCTTCAGTAATATGGTAATAAGCAATATCATAAATACCGACTTGATAAATACCATATCCCATAATGACAAAGAAGATTACATAAATAATGTGTAAATATTGGTTCAGTTTATTATTCATAATACCTTGAATTGAAAACGTACTGATACGATCTAATGCATCCATACCTTTTGTATATAGCGTATTGATTTCTAAGTTTTTAGAAATCTTACTATAAATAACATCCCATTTTGGCACGAGTATAAGAAGTGTCCCAATAATGTATATGCCAAGTGTTAAGAATAATTCTACTGTAAATCCGTGCCATGCTTTAATATGTGGTAAATGAGCCATAATCTCGCTATCGTGGAATATATCTCTTAATGCTGGACCAATTAAATATTCTCCTAATACATTCGGTACAAAGAAAATGATTGGAACAAACAATACGATAATCATTGGTGAGATTAATAACCCGCCACCATCATGACGTGGTACTTTCGGTAATTGTTCTTTTTTAAGCTTACCGAAAAATGGTTCTTTAATGAGTTTAATACAATATACAAATGTAAATATACTGCCGATAAACCCAGCTAATATCATCACGGTAGACATCGTTTGATTAAAGATATCTGTGTGACCTGTTTCAACTAAACTCGTAAAGAACTTCTCTTTACTTAAGAAACCATTAAATAACGGAATACCTGCCATAGATAGTGCACTGATTGTCATGACAACTGCTGTTATTGGCATGATTGTTCTTAATCCACCAAGCTTTTTAACATCTCTTGTTCCTGTTTCATGGTCGATAATACCAACACCCATAAATAGAACACTTTTGAAAATCGCATGGTTAATTAAATGGAATAATGCTGCAAATAAACTCGCTAAAAAGATTTCATTATCAGCTTTAAAATTACTATTTAATGCTAATAGCCCTAAACCGATCATCGTCATAATCATACCGAGCTGACTGATTGTTGAATAGGCAAGCATGGCTTTTAAATCTTTCTTGTTAACTGCAAAGAATGAACCGACTAATAACGTCACTAAACCGATAGTAACAACTGTATAAACGACCCATGTACTTTGACCGATAATTGGTGTAAATCTTAATAATAAATATAATCCTGCTTTAACCATTGTTGCTGAATGTAAATAAGCACTGACAGGCGTTGGTGCTTCCATTGCATCTGGCAACCAAATATGAAATGGAAATTGTGCAGATTTCGTAAATGCTCCGAGTAAGATTAAAATGACTGCAAGTACAAACCATGGTGATTCATAAATTTTATCAATCATACCGACTTGTTCAGTAATTGTATTCGTACCCGTAATGCTGTATAGCAAAATCAATCCTACTAACATTGCCATACCGCCAAACACTGTAATTAAAAATGATTTCAAAGCACCGTCTTGACTCTTTCTACGTTGATACCAATATGAAATGAGCAAGAATGAAGAAATACTTGTTAACTCCCAAAATGTATATAACAATATCGTATTATTTGAAAGTACGACACCTAACATTGCTAACATAAACATTAACAAATACGTATAAAATCTTGGAAGATTCTCTTTTTCATGGGAAAGATAATAAATGGCATATAAGAAGACACCTGCACCAATTAATGAAATAAGTAGTGCAAAAATTAAAGATAGACCATCTAAACGTAAATCTAAATTAACATCGACAAGTGGAATCCACTCTTGGAAATAAGTAATACTTTGGCCAGCATATATCGTCTTAATTTGACTTAAGAAATATATGGAACTTAGAACTGGCGCAATTAAACTTAGCCATCCAGCAAATCGGCTAAACTTTGTATTCATCGTCATGAGCACGATTGACATCACAACGATAATCATTAAAAACAGCCATATTAAAGCCATACATTAACCCCTTTCTCTCTATATATTAAGTTCAATTGTCGTTTCTTTTTTTATAGTTGTGACATCAATGAATTTTAATGTTTCTATTAAAGACTGATGTCCTAAATATTTTTGAATAATCGAAACTGATACCCCTGATTTGAAAGCATGATATGCAAAAGTCTTCCTTAATGAGTACAACCCGATATTCTTCAACCCTACTTCTTCAGCTGCAACATGTATAATTCGATAAGCTTGTTGTCTTGATAATTGTTTTTTTGTTTTGATAGACATAAAAACAAAGTCATCTCTTTTTAATCCTTCTTCATAAATAAAAGTAGATAAACTCGATCTCAAATGTAACGGTATCACAACTTTAATTAAATCCTGCTCATCATTGATCCAATCTTGCTTTATATCATTGTCCTCATCATATAAATCTCGGACTGTTAAATTAAGTAACTGGTTTACTTTCATACCCGTATGAATAGCTAAGCTAAACAATAAATAGTCTCGTTCACTATGTGATTTCAATACTTCATACATTGCTCTAATGTCATCTTTATTCTTAATTGGAGATACTTGTTGCATAAATTTGGTCCATCCTTCCTAATTAAGGTACATATTAATAATAATATATATTTGAGTAACATGAAAGTAATTTATACATTTTTTTGTCGTTTTTACATACTTATTTCGATATATAAAGTGAAAGGAGGTTTTACTTATGGAAACAGTTAAAGACATCAACATCATTTTATTGCATCAGTATTTAGATGAAGCTTCTAAAGTAAAAACTGTTCAACGTAAATTTAATGCAATTAATTTAAACGTTACACCAGAACAAGTTAAAACTTTTAAAGGCATTATCGAAACATTAAGTGACGAGAAATTTAAAGATGCGTATATCGTCAAAACAATACAGATAGAAAATTAATGCTATCTAAAAACCATTTAGGAGGTGAAAATATGAAAAGAGTATTGGAGTTAACATTCAAAACATCATTAGATAAGACATTTACATTACAAATTCAAAATCCAAAAGCAAACTTAACAAGCGACATCGTTGAAGATGCGATGAATAAAATTATGAAGCTTAACTTATTTAACTTAAACAAAGGTGAGCTCGTATCAATCCATTCTGCACAATATATCGAGCGCAGCACACGTCAATTGATTAAATAAGTATTCTAGAGAATTAGAAAAGGCAAGGACATAAATTTTGTCCTTGCCTTTTTTCTTATATATCTTTAACGAGTGTTTCGTATTTTTCTTTATGTTCTGCATCCATAAAGTAGTAAACTTTTCTTTCGTCGAGATTACTTCTATATTTATCGATTAAACCTTTTCTATATAATTTTGCTAAGTTTGTACCAATATTAGAAGGTCTTGTTTTTAATTCTAAAAGCTTTCCACTTAGAATTTCTTTGATTGTAATTTCTTTTGCAGTGTATATTTCTTCTAAAATAATGAAGTCAACGAGTGATAATTTCTTTTCATTTTTTAAAGTTGTTACTTTATTTTCATAGTCGATCATTTGTTGAATAGTTTTGTTGAATGTTTCTATCAAGTAAAGCCCTCCAATTTAATTTTTCCCGATTTTTAATAGTTCACAACACACAAATTTCATTAATTATTATTTTAACGCGTTTTAAATTCATATTTTGATTAAATCGATTAACATATTTGATTTATTATAAAGTATCTTCTCCATTTTATTAAATTAGGTAACATTTACATACGATTTTTGATATCATATTGTTAAATAAATAAATATAATGACAGATTTTGATGTTTTATTCCATAATTTGTCTTTATTGAGAGGTGATTATTTGTACAACTATAAGATTTCACTACATAAAGAAAGTATCATTAATCCGAAATTACTCGGATATGGCGCTTTATGTTTCGTTTTAGAAGGTCATACAGAACTTACTTTAAATCATACGACTTATGAATATAATGTTGGTGATTTATTTTATCTTCAAGATAACGATAATTATTTACCGATTATTAATAATGGATTGGTCGCTATACTTCATATTAGCTATGCGATGATGGAAAATTTAAGTGGAGAAGAGGCATTTGTCTTTAGAATCCCCCGTACTTCGAAGACAAATGAATTAGATAGATATAAACATGAAATTAAAGATTTATATATTAGAGCTATTCTTGCAAACTTAACAAACGTTAAAATTAGATGCAGTAATTACGTTGTTGAGATTTATAAAATTATGTTTGAACGTTTTCAAGTGGATACTAAAAATTATGGTCATATTGAAATAGAACTCAGCAGCCTTATTTATAAAGTAAAACAATATATTGATCAAAATTATCACGAAAGATTATCACTTAATAGTGTCGCGAGTCATTTTTATATTTCTCCTGAACATTTATCTAGAGAATTCTCTAAACAAATGGGGACAACATTCATTCAATATTTAAAAGAAACAAGACTTTTTCAAGCGACATATGCATTACTGTTCACACAGTTTAAAACTGAGCAAATTGCAAACAGTCATGGTTTTTCTAGTTATCATAACTTTAATAGACAATTTAAAGAGCAGTTTCATGTAACGCCTAATCAATACCGACTACAATATAGACGTCATAAAAAAGATAAAGAAAATGCAGTGATTTCTAACGAAGAAAAAGCTTCATTGATTTCTAAATTACAAAAATTGATGCATAATAAATCGTTTGTTCATGAATATAAAAGAATGGCCTTTAGTGATGTACCTTTTAAGACCCTCTCAGCAAACCATAAGACATATTTACATGTCGGTGATGTTCATGATTTCTATACACCTTTTCTTGGGGAAATTTTAGAAAATGTAGAGAAAATGACGGATATGCCAATCATTGTTATTCACTGTTCTATGAAGACTTTCTTTGATACAGAACAACAAAATCATTATAAACAAAATTTAGCATTTTGTTTAAGTATGTTTTCAGATACGAGAATCATACCAGCCATAAAAATATATGATATTGATTATGACGACGACAACTTTAAAAACAACTGGCATGAATTAATAGATGCCATTTACAATTATTTTTATAACAAGAATGGAGAAATATTCTTTGATGTAGATTTTAGCGATATTCATCATGTTAAAAAGCAAATTAGAGAAACAAAGATAAAGTTACCTGATATACAAATTGGAATAAATGCGCCAAATCCATTTATGCATATATATGAAGAATTAGAGATTGATTTCTCGCAATATGAAGACATTGATGCTTTTGCATTAAGTTATAACTTTAACGACTTGTATAACTTAGATGAAATAAACAATTATGATATCGCAGACATTACAAACCAACATACGAAACAACTCATTCAAAATATGGCTTATTTAAAATCAAAAAATAAACATGTTATCCCAATGGAATGGAATATATTAAACGGTGATACGTATACTAGTAAAAGCTTTTATTTTAATGCGGCCATTATGTTAAAGCATTTAATGAGTATTACGAATTACATATCTGGTATAGGATTTTGGTTAATGGAAGAAGCTTCTGCTAAATATTCAGCTATCGAACAACCATTATCTTTGTATTTAAAATATCACTGTAAAAGTCCGACGAATTATTTATTATCTATTCTGAGTCATTTTAACGGTCATGAATTTTATGAAGGGCCAAACTATATTAAATTTGAAATTCACAATAAAATATTCTATTTATTATTTAACTATGAACTGTATCATCCGCATGATATCAACTATCAAAATAATATCGGGATTATCTTATCTTATCGTGACATCCCATTCGATAAATTCAGAGTCACGAAAATTACATTCGACCAAGACAACGGAAATATCTTTAAAGCGATTAGAAAATTAGATCATACTCATGGTAATTTGGATTTCTTAAATACAGTATTATTAGATAGATATTGTTCGCCAGATATAGAAATGGCAGATTATAACACAAATAAAATTGATGAAACTTATTTCTTAAAGACGAACGCTGTTCAATTATTGATCGTACAGAATAGAGGATAGAGAAACACATATTCAAACAAACTTAATAAAAATCCAAAAAAATCTTGGGCATCGATTGATGTCCAAGATTATTTATTTAATCTAATTCTAAATTAGTACGATAGTTATCTACGACTTCTTTCTTGCTTGAATCGCTAGGTACGAAATAATACAATCCATCATCTAGAATAGTATCTTGGCCTTCTAATTGATTTCTATCAACATTATCTAATGCATCACTATATTTAGATCTTAAACTATTGATTTGTGAAATTTTTAAATCTGTTTGAACATTATCACCTAATGTATCAAAGATTTGGTTGATTTTCGGTAATGAACCGATACTTACTAATTCATTTGCTAATGCTTGAATAACAAGTTGTTGTCTTTCTTGTCTACCAAAGTCTCCACCAGCACCATCTTCTTTTCTACTTCTAATAAATGCTAAAGCTTCGTCTCCATCAAGCTTGTACTTTTGACCTTTAACATATGAATTACCTTTAACGGTAAATGTTGCATTACTTTTAACGGTTACGCCGCCTGCTTGGTCAACTAATTCTTTAACACCATCCATATTAATCGTCGCATAATGGTCAATTGGTACATTCATTAATTTCTCTAAAGAATTAATGGCCATCTTCGGTCCACCGTATGCATATGCATGGTTAATTTTCTCGACAGAATCTCTACCTACGATTTGAGCTCTCGTATCTCTAGGTACACTTACCATAACAGTCTTTTTCTTATCAGGATTGATAGATAATAATAAGATTGAGTCCGATCTTTCTCCTCCACCCGCTGCTGCTCTTGTTGAATCTGAATCTATTCCGAATAATGCGATAGATATCGGATCACCATTTGTATCTACTGCTTTCTTTCGTAATTCTGATTTATCTCTGTCTAATGGATTATGTATTGAATTACCTAATGCGAAGAATTTATAGACAAAAAATGCGATCACTAATAAAAATACGAGTAATAAAATAATGACGATTGTCGTTACTATTTTGAATGCTGTTGACTTCTTTTTCTTTGCAGAACGCTCATATTGGTTTGCCACGTGTTCTCAGTCCATTCTATTTTTTTCTTTATTATACATTTATTTATCTCATATTTCCATATTGAACATAATTCTGTACACAACTTAAATTTTATTTTAATAATTTTAAAATTTATACAAAGATTTCCTACTTATTTCTGGAAAATCTATACATTATATGATAGAGTATTCTTGTAAATATACAACGTTACTTGTTTTTTAATTTTAATGACATATTAAACGGGAAAGAGGATGAGATTCGGCGATCTCATCCTCTCTTTTTACGTCTTTTTCTATTTGTTTTTGATTTAATAACTTTTGTTTCTATATTAAACGCATCTGGATATCTAATTCTTACAACTTCACCATAAAATAACCTTTGTTCTCCGTATCTTGTACATAAAGATAACTCTGGATAAACTTCTTCTACTTTTGCAATATAATTATATGACTTATCCCTTTTCAATACATCAATATAATAACCAGGTTTAATACCCTTATTTGTTCCTGCATTAATAATAAATGACGTATCATCTAATATTCTTATAATTTCCACTTGTTTCATAACTTCACGCTAACTTTCTTTAATTCTTAATATATGAAATGTGATGATAAGTGCTTAGAGGACTGTTATGTTCGTTTCATAGAGTTGAAGAATATTTATATAATTTGTCTTATGCCATTTCTTTTTCTTTAGGATATTTAAACTTTTTTGAAATTATTAATATCATTACATTACATATTTTGGCAATAGGTTTATTAGTTAAATTGTACTATTTTTTTATTATTTTTTCAATATAATACTTAATAGAAAGAGCATGGACAAATGTCCATGCTCTTAACCATACTATTCAAGATACAATTCCACTGCATCTCTTGTTTTACTCATCGTTACAACGTGTTCATCATAATTTCTTGATAAATAACTATAGAAAAGAATATCTATTGTCATAAGTTGAGAGATAAGAGAACTTGTCGCTGCTAATCTTAAACTTTTTTCTGAACTTGCATCATGAATTAAATATATATCAGATTTTTTTGCTAATGTAGACTGTTCTGACTGAGTTAAACCAACTATTTTTACACCATATTTTCGAGCTACTTTAGCTAAAGATAACGTCTCATGATTCTCACCTGAATTAGATATACCAATGAGTACACAACTATCACTATGTGAAGCAATGGCTGTAGCTAAAAAGTGTGTATCTAAAGAATGAATCACTTGTTTACCTATTCTAGTGAACTTCTGATACAAATCTTGAGCAACCAAACTTGAAGCACCGACACCAAATACGATAATCGTATCTATATCGTATAATTGATCAACAACCTCCTCAATATGTTTACTCGAAATATTCTTTTCGGTCATTTCAAGTGTATGAGAAGCTCTTGTGATGAGTTTCTTACTGATTGAGTCGACTGTTTCACCTTGTTTAATTTCTTGATAAATACTTTGTTCATGTTGAGGTAAATATCTAGAAATCGCTAATTTCAAGTCTGTGAACCCTTTAAATTCAAGTTTATGGGTACATCTAATGACAGAAGCCGCACTTGTATTCGTTAATTTGCCTAGTTCTTTAGCGCTCAAGTTAATTGTTTTTTCTGGATGTTCAATAAAATATTCTGCAATACGTTTTTCATGTTTTGTTAAACGTGGCATTTGTTCTTTTATAAATATGAGTAAATGTTGATGTTCCATATGATTTAATCCTCTTCTAATTCTTGTGGTGCCGTCATTTCTTTATTTGTTCCAAATAAATATGTGGCAATGAATCCGCCAAGATATGCTGCTAGCAATCCTGCGATATATCCTAAATACATATTATCAGAAATAAGTGGAATAAGTGAAACGCCACTTGGTCCAATTGCTGATGCACCGATATGACCAATGCCACCGATAACTGCACCACCAACACCTCCACCGATACATGCTGTGATAAATGGTCTACCTAAAGGAAGTGTTACACCGTAAATCAACGGTTCTCCAATGCCTAAAATACCAACTGGCAATGCCCCTTTAAGTAAGTTGATAATCTTTTTATTTTTTCTACATTTAAACCATAATGCAAATGCTGCACCTACTTGACCTGCACCAGCCATGGCTAGAATAGGTAAGAGATAAGTTGCACCAGATTGATTAATCATTTCGATATGAATCGGTGTTAATACTTGGTGTAAGCCAAACATAACAAGTGGTAAGAACGTTGCACCTAGTACAAATCCACTAAATGCACCACCGATATTTAGAACCCAATCTATTACGCCTAATAAGCCATTTGAAATAAAGCCGGCAATTGGCATGATTAAGAATATTGTTCCTAGCCCCATAATAAATAGTGTAATCGTTGGCGTAACAATGATATCTACCGCACTTGGAACGACTTTGTGTAATCTTTTTTCAATTAAAGATAAAATCCAAACTGCAATGATAACACCAATGACACCACCTTGACCGGCAGCTAATGGTTCTCCATTAAAAATATTTTTAAGCGGACTTTCTGGATCCATACCCGTCAGCATGGTTGTACCACCAATAACACCACCTAAACCTGGTGTTGCGCCAAATTCTTTTGCCGCATTAATACCCACATAAATCACGAGATATGCGAAAATACCATTTTTAATGATATCGAATATTAATACGAACTGTTCCCATGTCGCACCATCTAATGTACCTGCTGTTAACATATTAGATAGTACTGCAGAAATACCACCAATTAAACCTGCACCAACAAAAGCTGGAATTAATGGTACAAATATATTAGCAATAGATCTTAATACTTTTTTAAATGGTGTTTGATTCTTCTTATTAATACTTTGCTTAAATAAATCCGCTTCTTTTTCAACTTGTTCTTTATTAGATGCTTTATGCTTTATATCTTCACCTAAAGGAACCCCTATAATTGAACTCATTTCATTAGCTACTTTATTAACAGTACCTGGTCCAATCACAACTTGAAGCATATCATCTTCTACTACACCCATTACGCCCTTGATATTCTTTAAACCTTCGACATCGACCTTACTGTAATCAACGATATTCATTCTGACACGCGTCATACAATGTATCACTTTGTCTAAATTATCTCTTCCCCCGACTTCTTTGAGAATATTTTGTGCAATCTCTCTTTCTTTTGTCATAGCCTACACACCCCTTAATTTACGTATTTCTCACAAACCCTTTAGCTTGTTTAAGTCTTTCTAATGCTTCCTCTTTAGAAATTCCATGCATCCCCATTACTATTGCTACTTTCACTTGCTCATCACTTTGTTTGAATAATTTCTCACTATCTTCATCCGTTGTTTGTAATACTTCTTGAATCATGTTTACGGCTCTTTGCTTTAGTTTTTTATTAGTTGGTTTAACATCAATCATTAAATTCTCGTATACTTTTCCTATACCAACCATTGCCCCTGTTGATATCATATTAAGAATTAATTTTTGAGCAGTACCTGCTTTCAATCTCGTTGAACCTGTCAATACTTCAGGGCCGACATCTACTTGGACCGGATAATCTGCATGTTTACCAACTTCAGATGCTTTATTGCATGTCACACAGCCAGTAGGTACATTTATACTTTGTGCGTATCTTAAACCACCTATTACATATGGTGTTCTACCACTAGCAGCTATCCCGATAACCGTATCATGTTCATTAATATTTAAATCTCTTAAATCTTGTTCGCCTAGACTTTCATCATCTTCTGCACCCTCAACAGCTACAGTCATCGCACTTGGACCACCAGCAATAAGTCCAACGACAACATCAGGTGTTACACCAAATGTTGGTACACATTCAGCTGCGTCTAATACACCTAATCGACCACTTGTACCTGCGCCCATATAAATCAATCTTCCACCATTGTTTAATCCTTTAATAACTTGCCTAATTAATTGAGCAATTGCATGATTTTCTTCTTTAATAAACTGAGCCACTTTTTGATCTTCGTTATTCATAACATCAACAAATTGCTCAGGTGTTAATGTGTCTAACTTAGACGAGTGCTCATTTCTTGATTCTGTCGTTAAACGACTAATATCCATTTATTCTTCCCCCTTAACAAACTGAAAAGCTGTACCTGCATCAATTAAATCTATGCATGGTATATCATGTTGGCATATATGTCCAATAACATTAACAGCTTCATGACGTTTTAAATCTTTATTGACGATTTGTAATTCATTCATATAGCGACCATACTTTTTATTATCTAAAGTGATCGCACCCCTTGTTCTTGCAACCGTGTTCTCAGGCAATATTTCAGATTGAAACATTTGCCGTCCTTCTTCCGCTCTAATCACATCTCTAGCTTTGTCTTTTCTATTATGAAAAATTCTCCCAATATAACTTTCTAAATGCTTTGTTTCAGATTGCACTTGAAGTGACACGATTCCTTTATGAAAGAAGTTGTTGAATTGATCGATCGTTGTTGTATCGATACCTGTATCCCCTATACAAATATCATCTACTCCTAAAGCTGCTAATTCATGAGCAGCAACTAATGGGTGGCAATATCTATGATCTTCTAATGTAGGTAAGCCTTCATATACCGGACCTCTATATACCGTACCTGGTACAAAAGCCATAATTGAAATATCCGGGAATGATGTCTTTAATTTTGTATTTTGCTTTATAAAGTAAGCTTTATCTAGTCCAGTTTCAGGACGAGGATAATAATTATGCGCAACCATAATACGAGACATATCAATATCTTGATCTTTAAGTTCATCCAATAAACTTATCGCATCCGTACTCGCATTACAGACAATTTTAACTTCACTTAATAAAGAAATAATATCCGGAATCGCTAGCGAAATATCCAACCTTATATAATCAATACCTAAACCTTTTAATACTTCCGGTTGCTTATAAGAAAGCCCAAGATTTTGAAAAGCATGCGGACTCGCATCAGCTATAATTTCAGCTTTATCACCAATAAGTAGCTTCAATTCCTTTAACCTATCAAAATACAATTCCGAATCCTCTTCAGGAATTTGAAGAGAAGTAAACACATACTTGAAACCATGATTGAGCATCGTCTCAATATATAATTCATCAAACGCTTCACCTAAATATACCGAAAAACCTAACATATCAACACACCCTTATTGGAATCGTTTACATTATCTCATTTTTGAAACAATATTTCAATGGTTAAAAGTTTTTACGAATATTTGTGAAATGGCGTTACAGAATGTGGGGGATTGTAGGTAAATAATGTATTTATATAGAATAAACTCACATCTTTTGCGATCTTGTGAGTTTACTACTCCTTTAACTCACATGTTTCGCAATCTTGTGAGTTTATTACCTCTTTAACTCACATCTTTTTCAATCTTGTGTGTTTATTCCACCTTTAACTCACATGTTTCGCAATCTTGTGAGTTTATTACCTCTTTAACTCACATCTTTTGCGATCTTGTGAGTTTACTACTCCTTTAACTCACATGTTTTTCAATCTCGTGTGTTTATTCAACCTTTAACTCACATGTTTCGCAATCTTGTGAGTTTATTACCTCTTTAACTCACATCTTTTTCAATCTTGTGTGTTTACTCCGCCTTTAACTCACATCTTTTTCAATCTCGTGAGTTTACTACCTCTTTAACTCACACGTTTTTCAATCTCGTGTGTTTACTCCGTCTTTAACTCACATCTTTTTCAATCTTGTGTGTTTACTCCGTCTTTAACTCACATCTTTTGCGATCTCGTGTGTTTACTCCACCTTTAACTCACATGTTTCGCAATCTTGTGAGTTTATTACCTCTTTAACTCACATCTTTTTCAATCTCGTGTGTTTATTCCACCTTTAACTCACATGTTTCGCAATCTTGTGAGTTTATTACCTCTTTAACTCACATCTTTTTCAATCTCGTGTGTTTACTCCACCTTTAACTCACATCTTTTTCAATCTCGTGTGTTTACTCCACCTTTAACTCACATCTTTTTCAATCTTGTGAGTTTATTACCTCTTTAACTCACATCTTTTTCAATCTCGTGTGTTTACTCCACCTTTAACTCACATCTTTTATAAAAAATTCTCCCCCCCAAAAAACGCCGGGACTTCTGCAGTTCCGGCGTTTTTCCTTATTCTATTATTTCTTATTTATCAAACGTTCTACTAATTGGTTTACTTGTTCGATATTTTTAGTTTGTTGATTCAATATTTCTATAATTTCTTGGTTGTCAGTGCTCGTTTTAATATCTTCTTGAGTATTATGTTCTTGCTTACGACTATGTTGACGCAATGCTTCATATAATACTTCATCTTTATTTGTATCATCTATCTTATCATACAATGCTTTTGTTTTTGAACTTACTTCTATTGTTGTCGCATGTGTATTGTTTGTACCTGCTTCTTCTGCAACGTGATTATTCTCACTTAATGCATGACCTTCAATATCGATTTTAGGTAAAATTGCATTTAACCAATTTGGAATATACCATGATGCTCTACCAAATAGTTTCGTCAATGCTGGAATAATTGTCATTCTTACAATAAATGCATCGAATAATACTCCGAATGCCAATGCTATACCCATCGATTTAATCATCACATCATCTTGGAATACGAAGCTGATGAATACACTAAACATAATGAGTGCTGCTGCGACAATAACTGGTCCACTTTCTTTAAGACCGACTTTAATGGACTTCGTATTATTCATTGTACGTACATACTCTTCATGTACACGCGACATAAGGAATACTTCGTAATCCATAGCTAAACCAAATAACAGCCCTATTGTGATAACAGGTAAGAATGCTAATAATGGACCTGTTGTATCTACGCCAAACAAGCTACTCATAAAGCCATCTTGCATGATAAGTGTTGTAAATCCTAAAGTCGCTGCTAATGATAATACAAATCCTAGTACTGCTTTTAAAGGAATAATAATTGATCTAAATACAACCATTAATAATATGAAGGCTAATAATATAATAACCCCTGCAAATAACGGTATCGCATCGTTAAGTTTTTCAGACATATCTATATTAATAACACTTTGACCTGATATTTCTGTATCTAAATCATATTTGTCTTTAGCATCTTTATTATAATCTCTTAAATCATGAACTAAATCATATGTTGATTCTGCATTTGGACCTTTTTCAGGAAGAACAGTCACAAGTGCATAGTCTTGATCTTTGTTCAATTGAGGCGGTGTGACAGTTTCAACATTTTTAATATCGCCTACATCTTTCATCAAATCTTGTAAATCTTTTTGTAATGCTTTAGGATTATCTTTTTTATCAGAAGTATCCACAAGCATGACGATTGGACCATTAAAGCCTTCTCCAAAATCGTCAGAAATTATATCATATGCTTTCTTCTCTGTAGAATCATTTGGTTTCATACCATTATCAGGTATACCTAAACGCATATGTGTCACTGGTAAAGCTGCTGCGATTAAAATAACAAATCCAATGATTAATGCTATCCATGGTTTACCTACTACAAATTTTGACCATGGTGTATCCAGACTTTCATTTGAATGTATTTTACGTTTTTTCGGATGAATTTGTTTGTGGAAGACACTAATCAATGCTGGTAGTAATGTAATGGCACTGAGTACAGCAAAGATAACACTTAGCGCTGATGCAAATCCCATCGTAGCTAAGAAATCGATACCCACTAATGCTAAACCACAGACAGCAATGACAACCGTAACCCCTGCAAAGATAACGGCACTTCCGGCTGTACCTAATGCTAATCCAATTGCTTTAATATGATTTTTCTCAGTCTTAATAATTTGTCTATATCTAAATAAAATGAATAAAGCATAATCAATACCTAACGCTAATCCAATCATAACTGCTAATGATAGCGTAACGTTTGGAATATCAAATGAATACGTAAGTAAAGCGATTGTACCAATACTAGAACCAAGTCCGATAACCGCACTTAATATTGGCATGCCTGCTGCAATAAATGATCCGAAAGTTACAAGTAACACAACGAAAGCAATTACGATACCAATAGCTTCAGAAGCGCCACCGATTTCAGTATTCGCAGTTAAAGCATTACCTGTTAATTCAGTTTGAATATCGTCATCATCTTCTAAAGATTTAACAGCATCTTTAACTTTATCAACGGAATCCGATTTAATAGAAGTTTGAGATACTTTATAATTGATATCTGCAAAAGCAGTTGTTTGCTCTTTATTAATTTGTTTATTCTTATAAGGATCTGTCACTTCTTTAATATCATCATCTTTATCTTTTACATCTTTTAAAGCTTTTTGAATATCTTGCATAACCTTTTGATCCGTTATGCCTTTTTTATCTTCACTTTTAAAGACAACTCTTATATTTGCCTTTTCACTATCTTGATTAAATTCTTTCTCAATCTTTTCATTCGTGTCGATTGATTTAATACCACTCATTGTAATATCGTTGTCAAATGTGGGTTTATTAATCGTTAATGGCGTTACGATTCCAGCTAATAAGATGACCCATATAAATATAGTTAACCACTTATGTTTAGCAATAGAAGAACCCAATTTGTATAAAAAGTTCGCCAAAAATATTTCCTCCCTTAAATCTACTATATAGTTTATGCATACAGTGTATACAACATAACGCTTATACTAACACCTGTAATATTCCCTAAAAAGAGATAAAATCCCAAATGTGTATACTTTGTCTACACTTTTCAAAAATTGTAGAAAAGCTGTTAACAAAACGTTCACATTTGGGATTTCTTATTTCTATATTAATAGTAGAATTAATGCAATAATTGCTGGTCCACCTTGTTTTAAAATAATAGACTTTGAGCTTGTAAGACTGCCATATATAGCCGCTAATATAATGAATATTAACAGAACTGCTACAAATTCTTTAGGACTACTTGATAAAAAGGCACCATAAAATAATGATAATGCCAGTAAACCATTATAAATACCTTGGTTTTTAAGAAGTGTTTGAATATTTTTATCTTTTAACTCTTGTTGCTTTAAATTAAATGTTTCTGCCGTTTTTTTAGAAGTCGTAGCGATTGTTTCTAAATACATAATGTACAAATGTTCAACTGCGACAATCACGACAAAAATCGTTGCTAGAATACTCATCTCTGGTCACCTCTATAGAATTATTTGACTTTCTTTTTCATGAATCATTTCAATAATTTCATTCTTCTCATTCATCACTGCTACTTTCGGTGCATGTGATCTCGCTTCTTCATCCGTTACTTGAACATAGTTCATAATAATAATCACATCATCTACTTGTACAAGTCTTGCGGCAGCACCATTAAGACAAATTTTACCGCTTCCTCTTTCACCTTCAATTACATATGTTTCAAGTCTTGCCCCATTGTTATTATTCACAATCGCTACTTTCTCATTAGGCAAGATATCTACTGCATCTAATATGTCTGCATCTATTGTAATACTACCTACGTAATTTAAATTAGCTTCCGTAACTCTAGCACGATGAATCTTCCCGTTCATCATTGTTCTTATCATGAAATTCATCTCCATATATTTTTTTATTTTAAATTTATAAATTTTGATACTCGTTATTATCATACAATGATATTTTCATCCGTCAACTATTAAGTTCTTACACTTTTTATTTTATTTATCTTCTACCACGATTATAGATAGTTCAAAAAGAAAACATTTGTAATAAACAACTTTTTTATTTCGCACAAGATAATTATCATTTTATTTGTATAATACAATTATTTTTATAACTTTTCATTTTAATAAAATACATATGATTTTTTACTTATTATATTGCGTAAGTAGTTAATTTTTTGGTATTATTTAGGAGTAAACTATTTACTCTTTGAAAAATTCAACAAGTTTCAGACATTGCAATTTTACATTTTTAAAGATAAGAACAACTAAAAAATTAAACATTAGGAGGATAACATGGAAAACATTATTCATTATGAACTACTAAAAAAAGACATCTTTAATAGAATTTTTGATGAAACGCACTTAAAACGCATGGATTTAATCACACTATTCTATCTTAACGAAATCAATGAAGAGGAAGTCTACGTCCGTAAATTACGCAGACTCATGTTTGAACCTTCTTCGTCAGAATTAACAGGGGCATTAAAATCACTCGAAGAACTAAAATACTTCAATAAAGTGAGAGATCCTTTAGATGAACGTTCTATCATTTTAAAAAATATTAATTATGATGCAATCAAAGAAACATTAGATACTTGCAAAAAAATCACTTACGAAAATTTAGAAAAAATCAACCAAACTTCTAACTAAACTATTACATATTCATTATTACGCTTAACAAACTGAAACGCCTGGGACATTTACATATCCCAGACGCGTTTTAATGTTTAAATTGATTGTTTATCCATAATAAACTTCCATTATTCTGAATTGTGGTAATTAGAGGGACGCCTCTTACGGACATTTCTCAGAATTCTGTCCCTAACGACACCTACTTCACACTTATTTCTTCTTATATCCGAAGTCTGGTATGTTATTCCAGCGTTTTCTGAAGTAATGTGCGACTGCTTTTGGTCTTCTTTCTCTAGTAAAGATACCTTTACGGTTTCCTTGTACGCGAATGACACCATTACTTGTTTCAAAGTCTGCGAAATTCCATACTTGCTCTCCTACAAAATTAGGACATTGATCAATGATTTCATGGTTTGCTTCGTAATACTTAACTTGGTACTCTTCTGTAAACATAATATCATCTATTGCGTGTAAACCAACTACTGTATCTGCTCCATATTCTGTGAACATGATTGGTTTGTCTGGTTGTTTTTCTAGCCAGCCGTCTAATTCTTGTCGCAATGCTTCTTTTGCCGCTTCTAAATCACCACTTTGTACATACCATCCATAATATCTATTTAGACAAATAACATCTACTAAGTCTTGCACTTGGCACACGTCTGGTAATGAATTAAGTAATGTCACAATCGTACATGGTCTATTTTGCGGATCTAGTTCTTTTGCAAGATTCACTAGTGGTTCAAAGTATTCTTTTGCCCCTAATGAAGCAGAGTCTGGTTCGTTTGCAATCGACCACATCACAACACATGCTAAGTTTTTATCTCGAGCAATTAATTCTTTAATCACTTGCTCATGATCTTCTTTCGTTCTAATTTTCTTCCATGTATCTGTATTTTGACTACCGTCTAATGCTGCTGAGAAATTCAAATGCACACCGACTGCTGTTGTTTCATCAATCACGACTACACCTTGTTCATCAGCAAGACGCATCATTTCTTCAGAATATGGGTAATGTGAAGTTCTAAATGAATTGGCTCCTATCCATTTCATTAAATTTAAATCTTGAATATTAGAAACTTCATTCAAACCTCTTCCATGATAATAAGTATCTTCATGTTTACCAAACCCTTTAAAGTAGAACAGCTCACCATTAATGAGAAACTGGCCATTTTTCACTTCAATTGATCTTACACCAAATGGTTCTTCATAATAATCTATGACTTCATCATCAGCTTTAATAGATACTGCTAACGTATATTGATAACCATCACCTGGCTGCCATAAATGAACATTTTCAATTTCTACAGTACTTTCCGCACCATTTTCAGATGCTACGATACGACCATCTTGATCTATAATATCCACCTGTATAAATTGATTACCTGATGCTTTAACCGTATATTCTACTTGTGCATTCTGACCATCTACATGCGGTACGATAACGATATCTTCTATATAATGTTCTTTTGGCGTTGTATAAATTTTCACTGGTCTATGTAAACCTGCATAGTTAAAGAAATCGAAGTTCGGTTCATTGACTGCTTTAATATTTCCTTTTGAATCTTTAACTTCTTTAAAATTACCAACTGGAAGTGTTGAGTCATCTAGAATATTATTGATAATAACTGTTAATCGGTTCTTCCCTTTTTGTACAACATCATTGATTTCAACTTCGAATGGTAAGAATCCACCTCGATGTGACACAACTTTTTGACCGTTCACAAATACTTCTGCTTCATGTGTAGCTGAACCAAATCTGAGCACTTGTCGTTCTTGTTGTAATACGTTAGGAATTGTAAAAGTTGTTTCATAGACCACTTTACCGACATGATTTCTAATAGATGATACAACACCTTGATCGTTATAAGAACCTGGCACTGCCATTTGTAAATCTGTATCAATTTCAGTTGTAACGTCATATTCACCTTTATATTCAATCAATTTAAAAGACCAAATACCTGATAAATCAATCACGTTTCTCGTTTCTGTCATAATTGGATATAGCATATAACATTCTCCTTTATCTATTTATTATAGTTTTTCAAATAATGCGAGTTCTGAAACAATTCGTTTATGTTTTTTATCTGTAAGCGTATAGAACAGTCCAAATATGATGAGTGCTAATAATACTGCAACGCCTGGCACGATGAAATAAAGTATTTTCAAACCATGTATTGTGCCTGCTGTTTGCTGTACATTCGGTTGATAGCCGATAATCGTTAAAGCCATACCAGGAATAAAACCAGCTAATGCTTGTGATACTTTACGCGCAAAGCTATAACTTGAATAAATAATCCCTTCAGATCTAACACCTGTCTTCCATTGTGAATAATCTACAATATCACTAATAAAAGCCCAAACAACTGTATTCGGTATAACAAGGAAAAATTGAGATATACAGTTAATAACTAAGAATGTTATCACATGTTCACCACTGATTAAGAAGTTTGCCGCTTCAGCAATCGCAAACCCTAAAAGCCCGATAATCGCGGTATATTTCTTACCAAATTTTTTATTAAGAAAAGTTGTTAAGAATAATGCCGGAATTAACGTGATAATATTTAATACACTTACGATACCTACTAAATTCTGTTCGCCTAACACGTATTGGAAATAGTACAGTTGTGATTGTTGCTTTAAGAAGAGTGATGTAATACTGAGCAATGTAAATATAATTAAAACGATAAAAGGTCCGTTTTTAAAAAGACCTTTAAACGCTCTTAATTCACTGCCTTTCTTTTCATTTTCATCTCTTTCAACGATAAACCTTTCTTTAACACCTTTGTAACATAGAATATGGAATACCACACCTATCAGAGCTAACCCACCGATCACGACTGGATAACCAACAGATACACTATCAAAGAGCGATATCATTGGAATAACGATGATACCTGTTATAAACATCGCACCTTGAGAACCGAAATTCCTAAATACAGATAATTGTGTTCTATCATCTGAATTCAAAGTCATTGAAGCTGATAATGAACCATATGGTATATTGACTACTGAATAGGCAACATTAAATAATAAGTATGTCGCAAACGCCCAAATAATTTTACCTTGATCAGAAAAATCAGGTGAAATAAATGAAACAATCGTTAAAAATGCAAGTGGTAAAGTACCATATAATATAAATGGTCTAAATTTACCTTTTGGACCGATTTTATTTCTAGAATCTACTAATGCTCCAACACCTGTATCAACAAAAGCATCAAAAAGTTTAGCAACTAAGAACACTAAACCTCCGTAGAATGATGATATACCTAATACATCTGTGTAGAACTTCAGTAAATAAATTAAACCTAAATCAAACATGAGACCATTACCAAAATCTCCGGCACCATAAGCCATTTTTTCTCTTAAAGATAGTTTAGGTTTGTTAATATCCTTAAATGTTTCAATTTTTGTTTTCCCTTTTTTTACTTGGTGACTAGTTGTTGTTTTTGCGATGCTAATAACAACACCCCCTCAATAATTTGGGTAAGCGCTTACATAAATAAACTCGAATCTACGAGTTCATTATAATTCTATTAGCATTCGATGAAAATCATCACTCAAAATAACAACGTTGTTACAAAAATTGAAACGACTCTAAAAACGCTTATATATCAAGGATTATAGCAATATCGCACCCCCACACCTGTTGCCATAAAATGATACGATAAGTGACATTTTTCTTTTTAATTTATACGAAAAACCACACATTATAATATCAATATTTCGCTATTTATAACACAATTACGAACTTAATTATGTGAATTTTCAGTTTTTAACGTTTTTCTATAACTTAATGGCGTTTGACCATACACTTTTTTAAACAAACTAATAAAATAATGTGTATGTTGAAAACCGATATATGCTGCAATTTCTTGTATATTCATATTTGTCTTAATCAACAAGTCTTTTGCGAGGTCTAAACGAATCTCATTAATATATTGAATTACACTTTTGCCGACTTCTTGTTTAAATAGTCTTGATAAATATGATGTTGATACACCTAGATTTTCACAAATATCATCTAAAGAAATGTCTGTATGAATGTATTTATGAATATATTGTACAGCTGATTTAACATGTGCTGAATATTGAATAGCCCGTACTTTTTGTGCAGCTTTAGCATAATTGCAGCAAATTTCTTCTAACAATAATGCACTTTCTTTAACATCAGACGTATTAGCAATTAATCTCGCATGGGATTTGGACATATCATCAATCGTTAAATAATCTACCCCAGCCGCTTCAATCGCTTTTCTACCAAGTGTATTCGTTAAAGTAGCAGCATATAAGAAGTTATCCATTTTTGTACTCAATCTTTCAAGTCCTTGAACTTTATCATTTAACTTCCTATTTATTTCTAGTACTTCTTCAACTCTCCCATATTGCATAGCGAGCATCATTTGATTTTCAAGTTTATAGCGCTCCTCTAATTCTTTAAGTAAATAAGTCTTTGAAATTGGTTGTTGAATGATTTGGTCTTGATCCGTTTCATCCATATGTACCTCAACAACATCATAATTTCTTTTTTGTTGATGAACATGGCGCCCGACTAATTTAGCAAAGCGAACAATCTGTTGATAATGACCAGCAGAAATTCCCGTTAAATAATGTTTTAATATTTTTAAATCTGCACTAGAACGCATTTGTTCTTCTAACATACTTAGACATTCTTTCTCTGATGGTCGCTTTAATACAAACGGACCAAACAAAATAATCTCATTTATATTATGAAATTTCATCACCATAAAATGAATACCATAACCATTAATCATATGATAAATCTTTTTAGAACTTAGACCCTTTATCCATTTATAAATCTTTCGTTGAAACTTTTTTGATTTCACATTATCAAACGGTGTCGCAAGAACTTTAACAACATCTTCAATATCTTCAACATTAAACACATTTAAATGGATACTCAAAATTTGCTCAGCAACATCTCTATGCCATTGCAATAAAGTCTTCTCCACAATAACACTCCCCTCAACTACCATCCTATTGTTATTTTAACGTATAATATCATTTTGGTGTTTAGTATTGAATATTTGGGGTGGGATATAAAAAATACCTACTATAGATTGTCTTAATCATAGTAGGTATTTAGTCGTTATATTATTCAGCTTTTTTAAGAATTTCTTTTTTAAGTTTTACTCTAAGTTGTTCTAATGTAAGTGGATCTGTAAACCAATAATCTTCTGCTTTATACGTAATGACTCTATCATTTTTTACAGCGTCTAAGTTTTTCCAAGTTGCTGTTTTCTCAAAATCAAAGTTACCGTATGATGGTTTACTTAAGAAGATATAGTCTCCGGCATAATCTGAAATTTCTTCTTTAGAAATAGATTCATAACCTTTTCCGCCTTTTTTAACTTTAGCTTCATATTCTTTAGTCATTGGCATGCCAAATGCATCATGTACAATGTCTAATCCGCGTCCCCAGTTGCTTTCATAAATAAAGATTTCTTTTGAGTCTGGTTCAAATACTGATGCAGTTGAATCGCCAACTTTACTTTGAATCTCTTTTTTATCTTTAGCTGTTTCTTTATTCCACTTGTCGATCCAATCTTTAGCTTTATCTTCTTTACCAGTTAACTTCCCTAACTCTGTTAAAATTTCTTTATGGTTATACTTTGTATACGTATAAGGAACGGTTGGTGCAATTTTTTGATATTTTTTAAGATTTTTATCCATTGCATCCACAATAATTAAATCCGGTTTCTGTTTCGCTACTTGCTCAACATTCCCATCACCAACGAGTTCTACTCCATCTAAATGTGGTTTAATAATAGATGAGTCTTTCGTCCAATCCGGCACAGCAATTGGCTTAATACCTAATTCAATAAAATCCCCTACATAAAAAGCTGTTAAAACAGCAACTTTCTTAGGTTTCTTAGGAACTTGAATCGTCTTCCCGTTCTCTAGTTTGTAATCTTTCGTTTCATTCGATTCAGACTTTTTCGTATCATTTGAACTATTTGAGCACGCACTTAGAAGTAAAATACAACTTAACAATCCTATAATAAGCTTTTTCAAATTATGTTTCCCACTTTCTAATTGATATACATTATCAATTATATACACTTTTAAAAAAATAACCATACACATAAGCAAAAATAGTTAAAAATTTTAAAGATAAGATATACTAGAATTAAATAAATTACGAAGGTGATACATATGGAGTATAGAATGGCCACAATTAATGATGTACAGGGTATTATAAAAGTTTGTTCTGATGGATATCGTGTGACATATAAAGATATACTACCTGAAAAATACATCACACAAATTATTAATGAATTTTACAATGAACAACGCGTTTCAAAAGAAATCACGAATATTGATCAATATTGGAATGGTTGGTTTGTTGCTGAAGATAATGGACAAATTGTTGGCGCTGGTGGCGGCGGTTTTAGAGAAACACATATCTCTGAATTATATGTCCTATACTTGGATCCAACGCGTAAACGAGAAGGCATCGGTTCAGGTTTATTAAATATTATTACAGAAGATCAAATAAGAAGAGGTGCCAAAGAACAGTGGGTTTCAGTAAGTAAAGGAAACCATATGGGTATTCCTTTTTATGAAGCTAAAGGATTTAAATATCAATATGAAAAACCAATGTATACTTTACCAGAAAATGAAAACTACATTTCATTAAAATACAAACGTCAATTATAAGGAGCGTTATAACGTGAAATTAAGTGTATTAGATCAAGCACCCATTTCTAAAGGAAGTACACCTGAAGAAACATTACAAAATACTATCGCATTGGCACAATGGACTGAGTCTTTAGGTTATCACAGATATTGGGTTGCTGAACATCACAATACGAGTGGTCTCGCAAGTTCATCACCAGAAATCTTGATGACTCAAATTGCCGCTTCAACTGAACGTATTCGAGTTGGCTCTGGTGGCATATTATTACCACAATATAATCCTTATAAAATTGCAGAGAATGGTAAGACTTTATCTGCATTATTTCCTAATCGTATCGACTTAGGATTTGGTAATTCACCAGGTGGTTCTCCAATTACACAAAAAGCTTTAACCGATGATCATATTAAACCAATTGATGACTTTTACAGACAAGCATCTGACTTACAAGGATTCTTGCATAATTCATTACCTAGAGATCATCAATTTAGACTAGTCAAAGCAGGACCACGCATAGACAATCCTCCAACAATGTGGTTATTAGGTTTAACTGAAAATGGTGCTAAAAACGCAGCACAATTAGGTATTGGATTTGTATTCGGTCACTTTATAAATCCTAAATATAAAGAAATCGCTATGAAACGCTATTACGAAGACTTTAAACCATCCGTTAATATGAAAGAACCCTCAACCATTGTTTGTATTTTTGTAGTATGTGCAGAAACAGACGAAGCAGCAGAACAATTAGCCATATCACAAGACAAATGGTTATTAAACGTAGGTAAAGGATTAGGAACAAAAGTTCAACCACCAGAAGAAATCAATATAGACGATTATACAGAAGAAGAATTAGAACTCATTAAGACGAACCGAAAAAGAAGTATTATAGGTTCACCACAGACAGTGAAAAAACAACTTAACCAACTAGCAGAAGAATATCAAACAGACGAATTTATGATTATCACAAATATTTATGATTTCGAAGCCAAGAAAAAATCATATCAATTACTAGCAGAAGAAATCTTAACTTAAAATGAGATTTGATAGAGATGTGTGGCGATGGGTTGAGGTGTGTTGGGATGTAGGTGGGGATTTAACTACCATTATTTCGAATTGTGGTAATTAGAATGCTGTATCTTCCATTATTCTGAATTCTGGTAATTAGAACGCGCTAACTTCCATTAT
>NZ_JAJNIL010000015.1:0-49624 GCF_022386455.1 Mammaliicoccus sp. I-M35
GTAGTTTAATCATGATTTTAGTGGAAAATATTAATCCATATAAAAAAACAAACTGAACTTATAAATTTAAGTTCAGTTTGTCCACAGTCTGGAGCAACAGCCTAAGCTGTTGCTCTCCTCTTATTATGAATTTACTTCTTCTGTTTCAATCCATGGGTTATTTTGTATTAATTTTGTGATTTGTTCTGTAAATAATTTAACGCGTAATTTAATATCATCTACATCTACATAATATGTGCCGTCTTCTGTTTTACCATAGTCTGCATCTTGTGTTGAGATTTGAACTGGCACTGCGATACCTAATAAGTTTCTCATAATAATACGTAAATGTGATAATGGTTCTGTACTGCGCATACCACCACTGTTACATATTAAGCCAACAGGTTTCATTTTAAATTGATCCATCGTTAAATGATCTAATGCATTTTTCAGTATACCTGAATATGAACCGTGATAATTTGGCGTACCGATAATAATTGCATCGGCTTCTTCAGCTTTCTCACGTAATTCATTTACATTATCTTTAACGCGTTCGTCATTTAAATGCTTGCCTGATACATCTAAAAACGGTATTGGTTTATCATATAAATCAAACAATGTTACTTCTGCACCTTGTTCTTCTAAATTACCTCGAACAAATTGTGCTAGTGCATGTGTATGTGAATATTGTTTTGCGCTACCTACAATAAGTAATACTTTCAATGTTGTCACCTCAAAATTTTAATGATTATCATTACCGACCATTATAACATACAAAAAAAGTATGAATTCAAATTTATAGAAAAATCATTCTTTTGGACGATGTTTTAGCGGTCATAATCTTTGAGTGCATGTATAATCGCTTTACCTACACCACTATGTTCATTAGTGTCTGTAACATAATCTGCTATCTCTTTAACTTCGGGTGCACCATTTTCCATGGCAACTGCATAGCCTGCTTTTTCTAACATAGAAACGTCATTTAAATTATCGCCAATTGCCATTACGTCTGACATTGGGATGTTTAATTGATTTGCGATTTCTTCTAAAGCGATACCTTTTTGAGCATCTGAATGCGTAATTTCGATATTCCCTCTTGATGATGAAGATACAGCTAAACTTTTTGATTCTGAAATTTCAGCTTTGGCTCTATCAATTTTAGATAAGTCACTCGCGAATGCTAATATTTTCAAAATGATTTCGCCTGGTCTATTTTCGATTTCATCGTAGCTATCAACAGTTTTTAAAGTACCGTTGTCAATTCTACTTTGAATGTTGGCACGAATTTTCTTAACATCTGCTTTTTGACCTGCTTTTTCAGCGATATCAACGTAGATTTCTAAATCTTTTTCTGGGTCTTCTGTATATATACCGAAGTTTGTATATACTTGATAATAAATATCTTCTTTATTTAAGACGCCTGTGATTTTGTTGATTAATGGACGTGTTAATTTAGATGTATGAACGATGTTGAATTCTTCATCTCTTACTTCTGCACCATTTAAACAAATATATGGTAATGTTAAATCTGTTTTTTCAATTGGACTGTTTGCTTCATAAAATGCTCTACCCGTAGCTATAACGACAGTTATCCCTTTAGATTGTGCATACTTTATTGCTTCATAATTTTCATTAGAAACTTCATGTGCAGCGTTTAATAAAGTACCATCCATATCTGTTGCGATTAACTTAATCATGAAAGTAACCTCTTTTCTTTATATTCAACATAAATTTTAACAAATAACCGTAATAATCTCTATGAATCTGTATTATTCTGCTTGATTTGTTTTTTTAAAATCCTTTTTTCCTTAAAAAATGTTCGTAACATATCTCCACATTCTTGTTCGAGTACTCCTCTTTCAACTGTTGCTCGATGATTGAATCGTGTATCTTCTATTAGATTCATTAAGCTACCACTACAACCACCTTTTAAATCTGTCGCGCCGTATACGACATGAGGAATTCTACTCATAACAATAGCGCCTGAACACATCACACAAGGCTCTAACGTAGCATATAAAGTTGTCTCTTCAAGACGCCATGAATTAAGGTGCTTGGCCGCTTCTTGTATCGCTATCATCTCAGCGTGCGCTACAGGACTTTGATCATGTTCTCTTAAATTATGCCCTCTGCCAATTACTTCATCTTTATAAACAATTATTGCGCCAATCGGTACTTCATCCATTGCCCAAGCTTTTTTTGCTTCTTCAATTGCAAGTTTCATATATTTTTCATGCACGTCACATTTCACTCCGTTTAATTTGTGATAGAATAGGTATGTCTATTTTAACATCTGGAGAGATATATATGAAAAAAACCTTTATCGCAATTGAAGGACCAATCGGCGTCGGGAAAAGCTCTTTAACGAAAAAGCTTGCTGAAGCGCTCCATTACACTGAAGAATTTGAAATTGTTGATGAGAATCCATATTTAAGTGATTTTTATGACGATATTTCTAAATGGAGCTTTCAAACCGAAATGTTCTTCTTGTGTCATCGTTACAAACAGTTAACCGATTTAGAAAATATTAATGGTATTGTGAGCGACTATCATATCTTTAAAAATAAGATTTTCGCTAAAAACACATTAAATGAAACTGAATTTGATAAATTTAGTAGAATTTATGATATCTTAACTGAAGATATTCGCATGCCTGACCAAATTATCTTTCTCGATGCATCCCTCGAAGTACTTCAACAACGAATTGCCCATCGAAATAGATCGTACGAAACTCAAATTGAAAATGATTATTTAGCTCAACTTAAACGTGACTATAATCAATTTTATGAAGAAGTAAAAAACGAAATTGATGCTATTCAAATCGATACTTCTCAATTAGATTTCGTGAATAACACCGCAGATTATCAACAAGTCTTAAACTTATTACAACCTTTGATTGGAGAGATTATACATGACAAATAAAGTCATACCAAATGATGCTATCATCACTATTGCTGGTACTGTTGGTGTTGGAAAATCATCTTTAACACAAGCACTTAGCGAACGACTAAATTTCAAGACTTCTTTTGAGAAAGTCGATAACAACCCTTATTTAGAAAAATTTTATCACGACTTTGAACGTTGGAGCTTCCATCTACAAATTTACTTTTTAGCAGAACGCTTTAAAGAACAAAAGAGAATGTTCGAATATGGTGGCGGATTTATCCAAGACCGTTCAATATATGAAGACGTTGATATATTTGCTAAAATGCACGAAGAACAAGGCACAATGACTGAAGAAGATTATGCGACGTATAGAGAATTATTTGAAGCAATGGTTATGACACCTTACTTCCCTAAACCAGACGCATTAATCTATTTAGAATGTGACTATAATGATGTCATCCAACGTATCCAAAGACGTGGACGTCAAATGGAAATCGAAACAGATGAAGCATATTGGAAAAAATTATTCTCACGTTATGATAATTGGATTAACAACTTTACAGAATGTCCAGTTGTACGTGTAAATATTAACGACTATGACTTATATGAAGATCCAGATTCCATTAACCATATTATAGATAAAATCGCGCATGTCATTGAGACACATCGTTCAATCGATACACGCGTGAAATAATAAAATGGCCATAAACATGCTGTTATAAGCATATTTATGGCCATTTATTTTATTTACTCCATTCCGCTTCTTGTGCGTAAAATTCATTAATATCTTGATAAATAAAGTCTGCATCTGATAAATCTTCTTTATTACCCGTACCGCTCAGAACGCCAATAACTTTCTTGAAGTGTGCATTCTTACCCATTTGTATGTCTGTTGGTGTATCGCCTATAATCACAATTTCGTCTGGTGATACGTTCCATTTTTCATAAAAGTCTTCTACCATTTTTGGATTTGGCTTTTGATAACCGTTAATAGATGCTGTTATTTTTTCATCTATTAAATGACCTACACCTGCATCTTGAATAAATCTATTTGTCCCGTCGATATCATCACTTGTAATAATTGCGATTTGGTATGATTTCTCTTTAAATGCGGTTAATGTTTCTACCATTCCTTCTATAACGATTGTTTCTGGCTCGTACTCTGCGATTAAATCTTTGCTCAGTTGTACTGTCCAGTCTTCAATTTCTTTTGGATCAGCATTTTCTGCAAATTGTGTAAACACACGTACGATATCAGCTAATGTTCCTGATGCTAATATACCACTTGATAGAAATTGTCCATCTACATATCCTAACGCTTCTTGTAATGCTTGTTTTTGCTCTATATGATATTTCTCAACAAAGCGATCGATCATCACAAGTGATATTTCAGACCATGTTTCATCAAACTTAAGCAATGTCCCGTCTTTATCAAATAATAACCATTTAATCATCACTTTACTCCTTTAAAAAAGAGCCTGCTACAGATACTGTCTCAGACTCTCTTCTTATTATTGAATTTATTTACACAATTTCAATGTGGCTTTCTTGTCCTACAACAACTCTCCAACCATGTTTATCTTCTTTCTTACCTGTTTGGATTGCTGTATATTCATCAAATAACGTTTGAGTAACCGGACCGATTTCATTATTATTAATTGTAATTTCAGCTTCTTCGTATTTTAGGAATCCTACTGGAGAAATAACTGCTGCAGTTCCTGTCCCGAAAATTTCTGTTAAACGACCATCATGATGAGCATTTATAATATCATCAATAGATAATCGTTTCTCTTCAGTTTCATAACCTAACTCTCGAGCAAGTTCGAGAACTGTTTTACGTGTAATACCTGGTAAAATACTACCATTCAACTCAGGTGTTACAACTTTGCCATCGATGACGAAGAATATATTCATACTTCCGACTTCTTCGATGTATTTTTGTTCAACGCCGTCTAACCATAATACTTGATCAAATCCGAGTTCATTAGCACGTGTTTGCGCGATTAAACTTGCTGCGTAGTTACCACCACATTTAGCAAATCCAACGCCACCTCTTACAGCACGTACATATTCATCTTCAACATATATACTTGTTGGTTTCATTTGATCATCACCGTAATAAGCGCCTACTGGAGAAAGTATTACTAAAAATTCGTAGTCCGTAGAAGAACGCACACCTAAGTATGGTTCAGTTGCATATACAAATGGTCTAACATATAAAGATTGACCTTCTCCACTTGGAATCCAATCGCGCTCTAAATCAATAAGTTGAATTAAACCGTTTAACACTTTTTCTTCATCGATTTGAGGCATTTCAAGTCTTTTTAAAGATAAATTAATTCGCTTGAAATTTTGGTCAGGTCTGAATAACGTAACTTCATCACCATCTTTATATGCTTTCATACCTTCGAACACTGTTTGTCCATAATGAAGCCCTTGCGCACTTGGTGACAACGTAATCGGCCCATATGGAATTATTTTAGGCTCTGACCAGCCTTCACCCTGTTTATATGACATAGATAGCATATAATCAGTAAAGATTTCGCCAAAGACCAAATTTGAAAAATCCGGTTTCTCTTTAAGCTGTTCACGCTTTTCTACGTAAAATGTTTCTGTCATAATGATTCCTCCTAGGCTAATTAATAATTAATGTTATCAAGTATATCAGTCATAGAGGCGTTATTCAATGAATTTTTGGAAAATTTAAAAAATATACACAATAAAATTACTGTTTAGCTAAATTATCTTTTTCTTCAATAGCTTTAAGCATTAATGAAGTCATTTTTTCTAAATCATAAGTTGGTGAGAAGTCCCACTCTTCTTTCGCGCAAGTTGAATCAATAGAATTTGGCCAGCTATCAGCAATTGCTTGTCTTTCTGGATCCACATCATAACCTAATTCGAAATCAGGCATATGTTTTTGGATAGCAGCTTTAATTGTCTCAGGATCAACGCTCATTGCGCTCACATTGTATGCATTACGGTTAATTAATCGTGAACTATCCGCTTCCATCAATTTAATGATTGCATCAATAGCATCATCCATGAACATCATATCCATAAATGTACCTTTATCTATATAGCTGTCATATCTTCCTTCTCTGATAGCTTTGAAATAAATTTCCACTGCATAGTCAGTTGTACCGCCACCTGGTTCTTTAACATAAGAGATTAACCCAGGAAATCTCATACTTCTAGTATCTACGCCAAATTTCGTGTAGTAATAGTCACATAATAATTCCCCAGCTACTTTGTTTACACCATACATTGAAGTTGGTCTTTGTATTGTAACTTGTGGAGTCATATCTTTAGGTGTATTTGGTCCAAACGCACCGATTGAACTTGGTGTGAAGAATTGCATATCGAATTCACGTGCTATTTCAAGTGCATTCACTAATCCACCCATATTTAAATTCCAAGCGAATAGTGGATTCTTTTCAGCAGTTGCTGAAAGTAATGCCGCCATATGCATTAAAGTATCTGCATTGAAATTTTTAACTAATTCATGAAATCTTTCTTGATCTGTAACATCTAAAATTTCAAATGGTCCATTATTAATTTCGCTATCACTTTCTGGTTCTCTAATATCAGTCGCTAATACATTTTCATTACCATATTTATTTCTTAACTTTATAACTAATTCTGTCCCTATTTGTCCTAACGCCCCAGTGATTATTATCTTTTTCATTTTAAATCCTCCTGTATTGTTGAAATGTTCATTTGTACGCACAAGAAAGACAAAAGCGCTTTCTTCAATGATATTTTACTATATTTTTATCGTTTTGTATACTTCAGAAGTACATTAGAAAGATAAATAAAGTTACCTAATACAAAAAAACAATCGTATTGTAATACATAAGTCGAGAATAAAATGTTAGTTACGGTACGTTTCGTTACAAAAGTACTTAGTTTTATTACTAACGGCTCCCTTAATTACAAAAGTTCAGAGTTTTGTTACTAACGGCTCCCTTAATTACAAAAGTACAGAGTTTTGTTACTAACGCCTTCCTTAATTACAAAAGTACAGAGTTTTGTTACTAACGCCCTCCTTAATTACAAAAGTGCGAAGTTTTGTTACTAACGCCCTCCTTAATTACAAAAGTGCGAAGTTTTGTTACTAACAGCCTCCTTAATTACAAAAGTTCTGAGTTTTGTTACTAACGCCCTCCTTAATTACAAATGTACAGAGTTTTGTTACTAACGCCCTCCTTAATTACAAATGTACAGAGTTTTGTTACTAACTATCGCCTGAATCGCTATAAATTAAAAGCGCATGGGACGTATACATTTGTCCCATGCGCTTGATGAAATATTAATTATAGTAATCCTAATTCTTTACCGATTTTTTCATAAATATCAATTGCTTGATCTAATTGTTCTTTAGTGTGAGCAGCTGTTGGCATGTTTCTTACACGGCCTGTGCCTCTTGGAACTGTTGGGAATACGATTGCTTTCGCATACACACCTTCGTCCATTAATCTCTTACTAAATGTTTGAGCTTTTTTCTCTTCACCGATAATTACAGGTGTAATTGGTGTTTCTGAATGACCGATATCAAAGCCTTTTGCTTTTAAGCCTTCTTTTAAGTAATTAGCGTTATCCCATAATTTATCATGTAATTCTGTAGAGGCCATTAATTTTTTCACTGATTCTGTAATAGCTTTAGTATCCCCAGGTGCTAATGAAGTTGAGAATAAGAATGGTCTTGAAGCAACTTTTAACCAGTCGATTAAATCTTTAGTACCAGCTACATAACCACCTACAACACCAATTGCTTTTGATAGTGTTCCGATTTGGAAATCAATTTTGTCTTGAAGCCCGAAATGTTTAACTGTTCCTGCGCCTTTACCCATTACACCAGAACCATGCGCGTCATCAACATATGTGATTAAACCAAATTCTTCAGCAATTTCTACAATTTCAGGTAATTTTGCTACGTCTCCATCCATTGAGAATACGCCATCTGTAATGTACATAACTTTATTATATTGACCTGATTCAACCGCTTCTTTAGCTTTCGCTCTTAAATCATCCATATCTGAGTGATTAACACGAATAATTTTTGCTTTAGATAAACGACAACCATCAATAATTGAAGCATGGTTTAATTCATCAGATAAGATTGCATCATTTTTATTCATAACAGCTGAAATAGCAGCCATGTTACAGTTAAAGCCTGATTGGTATGCGATTGCACTTTCCGTACCTTTGAACTGAGCTAAAGTTTCTTCAAGTTCTCTGTGTAAGTCTAATGTACCGTTAATTGTACGTACTGCCCCCGCACCTACACCGTGAGAATCTATCGCATCTTTAGCAGCTTTCTTTAAATCTTCATCTGTTGCTAATCCAAGATAGTTATTTGAAGATAAGTTAATGTAATTTTTACCTCCAATTGTAATCTCAGCACCATTTGCACCTTCAACGACATCAATCTCGTTATATAGGCCATTGTCTTTTAATTCATTTAAATTTGTTTGTAAGAATGAATCTAATGTTTGTACCATTTAAACCTTCTCCTTTAGCACTTTTTCTCAATCATAACACATCAAAATCAAAGAATTAAGCGTTATCATCTCAAATTGAATTGTTTAAATTTTCTATAAATTTTGCTACAATTATCATATTATATTTTTAAAGAACTGAAAGAAGGTTTATGAATGGTTAATTGGAAAGAAGAAGTAGATAAAAAATTCGATCGACTTGTAGACATCAGAAGATATATGCATAAAAATCCTGAACTATCCTATCATGAGGAAAAAACTCATGATTTTATTTTATCTGAATTAAAAAAACTAGATAAATTAGAGATTAAAGCGCCAGTCGGGGAACGTGGTATTGTCGCTAAATTAACAGGGAATGAACCTGGACAAACAATCGCATTTCGCGCTGACTTTGATGCTTTACCTATTCAAGATGAAAAAGACGTACCTTATAAATCGACTGTTGATGGTGTAATGCATGCTTGTGGTCATGACGGTCATACCGCTACACTCTTAACATTCTGTGAAATACTGCATGAACATCAACATTTGCTTAAAGGGAATGTTGTTTTTATTTTTCAATATGCAGAAGAATTAAGTCCTGGTGGTGCTAGTCCAATGGTTGATGATGGCGCATTAGAAGGTGTGGATAAAGTTTATGGAAACCATTTTTGGAGTGGTCATGAAACATCTTCAATTAAGACACGTCCTAATGAAATGATGGCATCACCTGACTACTTTGAAGTGACCATTCAAGGTAAAGGTGGTCACGGTGCTAAACCTCATACATCAATCGATCCAATTGTAATCGTTGCTGAATACATTTCTAGCATCCAAAAAATCATTTCTCGAAACTTAGACCCAATAGATCGAGGTGTGATTACAGTTGGGAAAGTAGATGCGGGTACTGCATTTAATGTTATTAGTGATACAGCTACTTTAGCGGGTACTGTTAGAACATTTAAACCAGAAGTTAAAGACACAATAGAAGCTGAGCTTGAACGTGTCCTAAAAGGAATTTGTTTAGCCAATAACGCGACTTATGACTTTGAATACCGTAGAGGGTATCCTACAGTCGTCAATCACGAAGAACAATATGAAGTGGTTAAAGAAGCTGCTGAGCGCTTAGACTTAACTTATGAAGACATCCCTCCTATGATGATAGGTGAAGATTTCTCATACTACTTACTTAATCGTCCTGGTTGTTTCTTCCTAACAGGTAGTGGTAATGAAGATAAAGGCTCAACTGCCCCTCATCATCATCCTATGTTTGATTTAGACGAAGAAGCGATGAAGACGACAACGCAAATGTTTATTCAAGTACTTGAGATAGAAGGTGTTCTATAAGAATGAAAAATATTTTATTACAAAAAGTTGAAGACTATTATGATGAAATGATTGAAATCAGAAGATATTTACATATGAATCCAGAATTATCTTTTGAAGAAGTGAAGACACCTGCTTATATTGCACATTACTTAAGAGAATTAGGCATTGACGTTCGTGAAGGTGTCGGTGGACGCGGTGTTGTAGGTACATTAAATAAGGATAAAGAAGGTCCTACATTAGCGATTAGAGCTGATTTTGATGCATTACCTATCCAAGATGAAAAGGAAGTACCTTACAAATCAACTGTTGATGGTGTCATGCACGCTTGTGGTCACGATGCCCATACGGCTGTATTGTTAATGACTGCGAAAATTTTATCTGAACATAAAGATGAAATTAATGGTCGCGTTGTCTTTATTCACCAACATGCTGAAGAAGTCGATCCTGGTGGTGCTATTCAAATGATTGCTGATGGGTGTTTAACAGGCGTTGATGCGATTATCGGGCAACATGTATCTAGTCATTTAGATGTTGGTAAAATCGGCTATAAATACGGTACAACGACAGGTATTCCGGATGACTTCTGGATTACTTTGAAAGGTAGAGGTGGACATGCTGCTCATCCAGATCAATTAATTGATCCACTCGCTGCAGGTATACAATTATGTAACGATTTACAATACATTGTTTCACGTAAAACAAGTGCACTCTCTCCTGCCGTTTTATCCATTACAATGTTCAATGCTGGAGAAACGAATAATGTCATACCAGATACATGCAAAATTGGTGGAACGATTAGAACTTTCGACTCAGATACACAAAATAGTGTCATAGAAGGGTTTAAGAAAGTATTAGAAGGCATTGCGACTTCTACTGATGTTACTTACGACTTGAAATATAGTAAAGGGTATCCCCCTGTCATTAACACGGAACGTGAAACTGATCTTATATTAGAAGCGACTAAAGAAATTGATAGCGTTGAAGAACTCGTAGAATTAGAAGCAAGTTTAGGTGGAGAAGATTTTTCTTATTATCAACAGCGTGTTCCCGGTGCATTTTTCTATACAGGCACAAGAAACGAACATTTCAAAGCTGACTTCCCTCATCACCATCCAAAGTTTGATATTGATGAGCAAGGCTTAATAAACGCTGTACGCATCTTCTTACTCACAACATTTAAGTTTATGGAAAGGAATGATATTCATGACATTAACGACTGAAGTTAATCAATACATGGATGAATTAATAGAAATTAGAAGACATTTACACCAGCATCCCGAACTTTCTTTTCAAGAAGAAAATACAAAGAAATACATAGCTGATTATCTTGAAAACCTTGGAATTGAAGTTAAAAGAGATGTCGGTGGTAATGGCTTGTTAGGTTATATAAAAGGCGGACATGAAGGCCCAACGATTGCATTAAGAGCTGATTTTGATGCATTGCCAATTCAAGACGAGAAAGATGTACCTTATAAATCTAAAGTCGATGGTGTGATGCATGCTTGTGGTCATGATGCGCATACAGCAAGTTTACTCATCACTGCAAAAATACTTAAAAAGCATGAGCAAGATATTCATGGGAATGTCGTGTTAATCCATCAACACGCTGAAGAGTCACTTCCAGGTGGCGCTAAAGCGATGGTAGAAGCCGGTGCACTCGATGGTGTGGATTATGTCTTCGGAACACATACAGCAAGTCATATTGAAGCGAATAAAGTTGGATTTTGTTCTGGACCAGCATATGCTGCAGCTGATTCATTTGAAATTGATATACAAGGACTAGGCGGACATGGTGCTATGCCTCAACTAGCTAAAGATCCTATCGTTGCTGCATCTTCATTGATTGTCCAAGCACAAAGTATCGTTTCAAGAACAGTAGATCCTTTAGAATCGGCTGTCGTAACGTTCGGAACATTTAAAGGTGGTAATGCATTCAATGTAATCGCAGATAAAGTTCAATTATCAGGCACTATTAGAACATATTTACCATACGTTAAAGATCAAATTAAAGAACGTTTGAACGGTATATTAAACGGTATCGAATCAAGTTATGGTGTTAAATGTCATTTGAAATATCACGATGGCTATCCACCAGTAGTAAATCATGAGAAAGAAACAGAATGGGCTAAAAAACTTGCATCAGAAATTGATTCAGTTGAAGAAGCTTTCGATTTCCCTCCTTCTTTAGGTGGCGAAGATGTTGGTTATTTCTTACAACATGTTCCAGGAACATATTTCTTTACTGGTGTAGGTAACGAAGCACTTAAAGCGACTTATCCGCATCACCATCCAAAATTCGATTTAGATGAACAAGCACTACAAAATAGCGTCAAATTATTCTTATCTATTATTGAACATAGTGATGAATTAGAAAAATAAGCAATAAAAAAACCGAGACAACTTAATGTCTCGGCTTTTATTTTGTTTAATCAAGTTTGTTCAATATCGAATTAAGCTTCGATGATTGTAACAACGCCTGATCCAACTGTACGTCCACCTTCACGGATTGAGAAACGAGTACCGTCTTCAATAGCGATTGGTGAAATTAATTCAACGTCCATTTCAACGTTGTCGCCAGGCATAACCATTTCAGTACCTTCTGGTAAGTTAACTACACCAGTTACGTCAGTAGTACGGAAATAGAATTGTGGGCGGTAGTTTGTGAAGAATGGAGTATGACGTCCACCTTCGTCTTTAGATAATACATAAACTTCAGCTTTGAATTTAGTGTGAGGTGTGATTGAACCTGGTTTAGCTAATACTTGACCACGGTTAACGTCTTCACGAGCAACACCACGTAATAATGCACCGATGTTATCTCCAGCTTCAGCGAAGTCTAATAATTTACGGAACATTTCAACACCAGTTACAGTTGTTTTAGAAGATTCTTCAGTTAAACCGATGATTTCAACTTCTTCACCAACAGTGATTTGACCACGTTCAACACGGCCTGTAGCAACAGTACCACGACCAGTGATTGAGAATACGTCCTCAACTGGCATCATGAATGGTTTGTCAGAGTCACGTTCTGGAGTTGGAATGAATGTATCAACAGCTTCCATTAATTCCATGATTTTATCTTCGTAAGCTTCGTCGCCTTCTAATGCTTTTAATGCTGAACCAGCAATTACAGGAACGTCGTCGCCTGGGAAGTCATATTCAGATAATAAGTCACGAACTTCCATTTCAACTAATTCTAATAATTCTTCATCGTCAACCATGTCAACTTTGTTTAAGAATACTACTAATGCAGGAACACCTACGTTACGTGATAAAAGAATGTGCTCACGAGTTTGAGGCATTGGACCGTCAGCAGCAGATACTACTAAGATACCGCCGTCCATTTGAGCAGCACCAGTGATCATGTTTTTAACATAGTCAGCGTGTCCTGGGCAGTCAACGTGCGCATAGTGACGTTTTTCAGTTTCATATTCGATGTGTGAAGTATTGATTGTAATACCACGTTCTTTTTCTTCTGGAGCGTTATCGATTTGGTCGTAAGAACGAGCTTCTCCGTCACCAGAACGTTTTGCTAATACAGTTGCGATAGCAGCTGTTAAAGTAGTTTTACCATGGTCAACGTGACCGATAGTACCAATATTGGCATGTGTTTTTGAGCGATCAAATTTTTCTTTAGCCATTATGAAATCTCTCCTATTCATATTAAAAATTATTTTTTATTTAAGCCTCATGATGGTTACTCACCATCATGAGGATAACCTATAGTTAATTTATAAATCATTTTGATGAAAAAATCAATTTATTAAAGCGAATGTATTATTCACCTTTGTTTTTCTTGATAATTTCTTCAGAAATTGATTTAGGAACTTCTTCGTAGTGATCAAATACCATAGTATAAGTACCACGACCTTGAGTGTTAGAACGTAAGTTTGTAGCGTAACCGAACATTTCTGAAAGTGGAACAAATGCACGAACAACTTGAGCGTTACCGCGTGCTTCCATACCTTCAACACGTCCACGACGACTTGTTACGTCACCCATGATGTCTCCCATGTATTCTTCAGGCATAACGATTTCAACTTTCATCATTGGCTCTAAGATTACAGGGTTACATTTTTTAGCTGCTTCTTTAAGTGCTAATGACGCAGCAACTTTGAAGGCCATTTCAGATGAATCGACATCATGATATGAACCATCATATAGTTTAGCTTTAACGTCAACTAATGGATATCCAGCTAATACACCGTTTTCCATAGCATCTTTAAGACCAGCTTCAACTGATGGAATGTATTCACGAGGAACTACACCACCGACGATAGCATTTTCGAATTCGAAGCCGCCACCTTGTTCGTTAGGTGTGAATTCAATATGAACATCACCATATTGTCCACGTCCACCTGATTGACGAGAGAATTTACCTTGAACTTGTGCAGATTCTTTGAACGTTTCACGGTAAGATACCATTGGAGCACCAACAGTACATTCTACTTTGAATTCACGTTTCATACGGTCTACTAAGATATCAAGATGTAATTCACCCATACCACCGATGATAACTTGTCCAGTTTCATGGTCAGTGTGTGCATGGAATGTTGGATCTTCTTCTTGTAATTTAACTAATGCGTTAGTCATTTTATCTTGGTCAGCTTTAGATTTAGGCTCAACAGATAAGTGAATAACAGGTTCTGGGAATTCCATTGATTCTAAGATAATGTTATCTTTTTCATCACATAAAGTATCACCAGTACCAGTATCTTTAAGACCAACAGCACCTGCAATGTCACCAGAATATACAGTAGAAATCTCTTCACGAGAGTTAGCGTGCATTTGTAGGATACGACCTACACGTTCACGTTTACCTTTAGTAGAGTTTCTTACGTATGAACCAGATTCCATTGTACCTGAATAAACACGGAAGAATGTTAATTTACCTACGAATGGGTCAGTCATTACTTTAAACGCTAATGCAGCGAAAGGTGCTGAGTCATCAGGTCTAGCAATTACTTCTTCATCTTCGTTATCAGCTCTATGTCCGATAATAGGTTTAACATCTAATGGTGATGGTAAGTAGTCAATAACAGCGTCCAACATTAATTGAACACCTTTGTTTTTGAATGCTGTACCACATAATACTGGGTAGAATTCAACGTCACAAGTAGCTTGACGGATAGCCGCTTTAAGCTCATCAACTGTGATTTCTTCTCCACCTAAGTATTTTTCCATTAATTCGTCATTTGATTCAGAAACAGCTTCAATTAAAGCTTCACGAGCTTCTTCAGCTTGTTGTTTGTGAGATTCTGGGATCTCAACTTCGTCAATTTCAGTACCTAAGTCATTAGTGTATTGGAAACATTTCATTTCTACTAAGTCAATAATAGCGTTGAAATCGTCTTCCGCACCAATTGGTAACTGAATTGGATGAGCATTTGCTTGTAAGCGCTCATGTAGTGTACCAACTGAATATTCAAAGTTAGCACCCATTTTGTCCATTTTATTAATGAATACAATACGAGGTACTCCGTAAGTTGTAGCTTGACGCCAAACTGTTTCAGTTTGAGGTTCAACACCTGATTGCGCATCAAGAACAGTTACAGCACCATCAAGTACACGTAATGAACGTTCAACTTCAACTGTGAAGTCTACGTGTCCTGGTGTATCGATGATGTTTACACGGTGACCATCCCATTGTGCAGTAGTCGCAGCAGAAGTGATTGTAATACCACGCTCTTGCTCTTGTTCCATCCAGTCCATTTGTGAAGCACCTTCATGTGTTTCACCAATTTTATGGATACGGCCTGTGTAATAAAGAATACGTTCAGTAGTAGTAGTTTTACCAGCATCGATGTGAGCCATGATACCGATATTACGAGTGTTTTTCAAAGAAAAATCTCTTGCCATAGTATTCTTACTCCTTCCAAAACATTGGATATTTGGTTGTTGTTTATATAGATACTTTGATACCCTAAGTGTTTAAAAAACTATAGATGACCTATAAATAAGCCTCTTTATAATTTTAACGCTTAGGGTTCTAAGTTCTATCTTACCAACGGTAATGAGCAAACGCTTTGTTAGCTTCTGCCATTTTGTGAGTGTCTTCACGTTTCTTAACAGCACCACCAGTGTTATTGGCAGCATCTAAGATTTCATTAGCTAAACGCTCTTCCATAGTTTTTTCACCACGAAGACGCGCGTAGTTAACTAACCAACGTAAACCTAAAGTAGTACGACGTTCTGGACGTACTTCTACAGGTACTTGATAGTTTGAACCACCTACACGGCGAGCTTTAACTTCAAGTACAGGCATGATGTTGTTGATAGCTTCATCGAATACTTCCATAGCATCTTTACCTGAACGTTCTTGAACAAGTTCGAATGCAGAATAAAGAATTCTTTGAGCAGTACCACGTTTACCATCAAGCATGATTTTGTTGATTAATTTTGTTACTAATTTAGAGTTGTGAATTGGATCTGGTAAAACATCTCTTTTTGCAACTGGACCTTTACGAGGCATAATCGTAATCCTCCTTCCTCATTATAAAGTTTAATTGATTTATCGTCATTTAAAAAACTGTTATTTACAGAAATTTAATGTCAAATTATTTTTTAGCAGCTTTAGGTTTTTTAGCACCATAAAGTGAACGGCTTTGCATACGACCGTCAACACCAGAAGTGTCTAAAGCACCACGTACGATATGGTAACGCACACCAGGTAAGTCTTTTACACGTCCACCACGAATAAGTACAACACTGTGTTCTTGTAAGTTGTGACCAATACCAGGGATATACGCGTTTACTTCGATGTTGTTTGATAAACGAACACGAGCATATTTACGTAAAGCTGAGTTAGGTTTTTTAGGTGTCATTGTTCCTACACGAGTACATACACCACGTTTTTGAGGAGAGTATACAGTAGTCATTTTTTTCTTCATGCTATTGTAACCTCTGTTTAATGCTGGTGCAGTTGATTTTTGTGTTTTGCTAGTACGAGGTTTACGTACTAATTGGTTAATAGTAGGCATCTTTAATGTCCTCCTCTCTTCATTTCTTAATTCCACACATCCAGGTGGTTCATTTTAAGTCAAATAAAAATAGTAAGCACAGCTTACACATTTATTTAAGCAATGCAACAACTGTCGCATTAACTTCTATTCCATAGCGTGATCCAAGTTCTTGTCGACTAGGACTATAACTTATCGGAACGCCTGTCTCAAATGCTATCGATAACACTTTCGACAAAATATGAATATTGACATCTTGAGCAATGATTACTTGACGTACATCATGCTTCAATAATGCTTTAGTGGTCTGTTTTAAACCAATGACATAACTGTCTTGATTTAAGCTTAAGGCTTTTTCATTAGACATTTCATATCCTCCAAAGCGTCTGCTTTCATCAACCTTAACAATAATAACATTGCACAGTTATAAAGTCAATCATTTTTAAGGTGTTTTTATAATAAAATACAAGCTGTTCTAGGAACCTAGAACAGCCCATATATATTAGTCAGTTACAACTTGTTCTTCAGGTACTACTTCTTTTTCAACTTTTTCAAAGTCAACACCAGTATATCTTCTCATACCTGTTCCGGCAGGGATCAATTTACCGATGATAACATTTTCTTTAAGTCCAAGTAAGTCATCACGCTTACCTTTAATAGCAGCATCTGTAAGTACTCTTGTTGTTTCTTGGAATGAAGCAGCTGATAAGAAACTTTCAGTCTCAAGAGATGCTTTCGTAATACCAAGTAATACAGGTTTAGCAGTTGCTGGACGTTTACGCGTCGCAAATACTTCTCTGTTTGCATCAGTGAATGTATGAATATCAACTAATGCACCTGGTAATAGTTTAGTATCTCCTGCTTCAATAATTCTTACTTTACGAAGCATTTGTCTAACCATAACTTCAACGTGTTTATCTGAAATTTCAACACCTTGCATACGGTAAACTTTTTGTACTTCTTTAAGTAAGTAACTTTGAGTTGCATTTAAGCCTGCAACAGCTAGTAATCCTTTAGGTTCGATTGAACCTTCAGTCATAACTTCACCACGTTCTACGTATTGACCTTCTTCAACTTTAAGTCGAGCAGTACCTGGTGCGTTATAAGTACGGATTTCATTTTCGCCTTTAACTTTAATTTCTTGTTGACGATCTTTAACAATCGTAATTTCAGTTACTTCACCATTAATTTCAGAAATAACAGCTTGTCCTTTAGGGTTACGTGCTTCAAATAGCTCTTGAATACGAGGTAAACCTTGAGTGATATCGGCACCTGCTACACCACCTGTATGGAATGTACGCATTGTAAGCTGAGTACCTGGTTCACCGATTGATTGTGCAGCAATTGTACCAACTGCTTCACCAACTTCAACTTGTTCACCAGTTGCTAAGTTCTTACCATAACATTTTTCACATACACCGTGACGAGTGTTACATGTAAATGCAGAGCGAATATGCATTTCAGTAATACCTGCATCAACTATTTGTTTAGCAATATCAGCAGTTATTAATTCATTAACTTTAATAATTACTTCATCTGTTTCAGGATGACGTAATGTTTCTTTAGAGTAACGACCTTCAATACGTTCAATGAATGGCTCGATTAACTCTGATCCTTCTCTAATATCTGAAACAAGTAATCCACGGTCAGTTCCACAGTCTTCTTCTCTAACGATAACATCTTGTGCTACGTCAACTAGACGACGTGTTAAGTAACCTGAATCGGCAGTTTTCAGCGCTGTATCGGCAAGACCTTTACGCGCACCGTGAGTAGAGATGAAGTATTCAAGTACTGTTAAACCTTCACGGAATGAAGATTTAATAGGTAACTCGATAATTCGACCAGATGGGTTAGCCATCAAACCACGCATACCAGCTAATTGAGTGAAGTTAGATGCGTTACCACGGGCACCAGAGTCACTCATCATGAAGATTGGGTTTAAGCTGTCTAATGACATCATTAATTTAGCTTGAATATCATCTTTAGCTTTTGTCCAAATTTCAATTACAGCAGCATAACGTTCGCTTTCAGTAATTAAACCACGGCTAAACTGTTTCTGTACTTTATCTACTTTGACTTCTGCTTCTCCAATAATTTCTTGTTTATCAGGAAGTACCACAATGTCAGAAACCCCAACTGTAATACCAGCTTTAGATGAGTATTTAAATCCTAAATCTTTCATCTTATCAAGCATTACTGATGTATCTGTAATGTGGAATTTATTAAAGATTTCCGCAATGATTTGACCTAAGAATTTCTTGTTAAATGGTTTAACAAGTTCAACATCTTGTAAGTACTCGATTAATCCACCTTCTGGAATATCAGTAGGTGATACAAAGTATTTGTCAGGTGTTGATTTTTCTAAATTGAAATTCGTTGGTTCATTAATATACGGGAATGAATCCGGCATAATTTCATTGAATATCACTTTACCAACAGATGTGATAAGTAGTTTATTGTTTTGTTCTTCTGTAAATGTTGGGTTCTTTAATGATCTTGCATGAACAGCTATACGTGAGTGTAAATGAACATAACCATTTACATACGCTTTAATAACTTCATCTGTTTCACTAAAGATTTCACCAGCTCCTGTAGCGCCTTTACGTTCAAGTGTTAAGTAATAGTTACCTAATACCATATCTTGAGAAGGTGTTACGACTGGTTTACCATCTTTAGGGTTCAAGATGTTTTGAGCTGCAAGCATTAACATACGTGCTTCTGCTTGTGCTTCTTTTGATAATGGAACATGGACAGCCATTTGGTCACCATCAAAGTCAGCGTTATAAGCAGTTGTTACAAGTGGATGAAGTCTGATTGCACGACCTTCAACTAGTGTAGGTTCAAATGCTTGAATACCTAAACGGTGAAGTGTTGGTGCACGGTTTAATAGTACTGGATGTTCTTTAATAACATCTTCTAGTACATCCCAAACTTCTTCTTCCATTCTTTCTATTTTACCTTTTGCATTCTTGATGTTTGTAGCAATTTCACGTTCAACAAGTTCTTTCATAATGAAAGGTTTGAACAATTCTAACGCCATTTCTTTCGGTAAACCACATTGATACATTTTAAGGTTTGGTCCAACTACGATAACTGAACGACCTGAATAGTCAACACGTTTACCAAGTAAGTTTTGACGGAAACGACCTTGTTTACCTTTTAACATATGTGACAATGATTTTAATGGACGGTTACCTGGTCCAGTTACTGGACGACCACGACGACCATTATCAATTAAAGCATCTACAGCTTCTTGTAACATACGTTTTTCATTTTGAACGATAATACCAGGTGCACCTAAGTCTAATAAACGTTTCAAACGATTATTACGGTTGATAACACGACGGTATAAATCATTTAAATCACTTGTTGCGAAACGTCCACCATCTAATTGAACCATTGGACGAATTTCAGGTGGAATAATTGGTAATACATCTAAGATCATCCAAGATGGATCATTACCTGAGTGACGGAATGATTCAACAACTTCTAGACGTTTAATTGCTCTTGTCAATCTTTGTCCTGTTGCTGATTCTAATTCTTCACGTAATTCTTTTAATTCTTTATCTAAGTCGATATCGCTTAATAAGTCACGGATTGCTTCTGCACCCATTTTTGCTGTGAATTTACCTGGATATTTATCATAATACTCACGGAATTCACCTTCAGTTAATAATTGTTTCTTCTCTAATCCAGTTGGACCTGGATCAATTACAGTGTAAGAAGCAAAGTATATAACCTCTTCAAGTGAACGTGGTGACATATCAAGTAAAAGTCCCATACGACTTGGGATACCTTTGAAGTACCAAATGTGTGAAACTGGAGCTGCTAATTCAATGTGCCCCATTCTTTCACGACGCACTTTTGATTTAGTAACCTCTACACCACAACGGTCACAGACCATGCCTTTGTAGCGTACTCTTTTATATTTACCACAACTACATTCCCAGTCCTTAGTTGGACCAAAAATTTTCTCACAGAATAAACCATCTCTTTCAGGTTTTAACGTACGGTAGTTAATTGTTTCTGGTTTTTTCACTTCACCAAATGACCAAGAACGGATCTTTTCAGGTGAAGCAAGTCCTATTTTCATGTAATGGAAATTATTTACATCAATCAAGGAGCCTACCTCCTTCAATTTAAATTAGTTGTGCCGGTTGATTGATAATGTATAACAAATGAAAAGCGCAAATGGTTAATCAAATGCGCTTTATTAACTTTTAGTCAGTTACTTGTTGTCCTTCTATTGATGCATCTTGTGAAACACCTAAATCAACTTTCTTGTCCATCATATCTTCATCTTCTAAATCACGCATTTCGATTTCGTTATCGTGTTCGTCCATAACTTTAACGTCTAGACCTAAACTTTGTAACTCTTTCATTAATACGCGGAATGATTCAGGAACACCTGGTTTAGGGATGTTTTCTCCTTTTACGATAGATTCGTAAGTTTTAACACGACCTACTGTGTCATCAGATTTATAAGTTAAAATCTCTTGTAAAGTATATGCTGCACCGTAAGCTTCAAGTGCCCATACTTCCATCTCACCGAAACGTTGTCCACCAAATTGAGCTTTACCGCCAAGTGGTTGTTGTGTAACAAGTGAGTATGGTCCAGTAGAACGCGCATGTAATTTATCGTCTACCATGTGTGCAAGTTTAAGCATGTACATTACACCTACAGATACACGGTTATCAAACGGTTCACCAGTACGACCATCGTATAGTACAGTTTTACCATCACGAGCCATACCTGCTTCTTCAATAGTTGACCAAACATCATCATCGTTTGCACCATCAAATACTGGTGAAGCAACATGAATACCTAAATTCTTAGCTGCCATTCCAAGATGAAGTTCTAATACTTGTCCGATATTCATACGAGAAGGTACACCTAATGGGTTTAACATGATGTCAATTGGTGTTCCATCTGGTAAGTAAGGCATATCTTCTTCAGGTAAGATACGTGAGATAACACCTTTGTTACCGTGACGACCACACATTTTATCTCCGACATGTATTTTACGTTTTTGAACGATGTATACACGTACTAATTGGTTTACACCTGGAGATAATGAATCATCGCCTTCTTCTCTGTTAAATACTTTAACATCTAATACAATACCACCTGCACCATGAGGTACACGTAATGAAGTATCACGAACTTCACGAGCTTTTTCACCAAAGATTGCATGTAATAATCTTTCTTCAGCTGTTAATTCAGTTACACCTTTAGGCGTTACTTTACCAACTAGGATATCTCCGTCTTTAACTTCAGCACCAACATAAACGATACCACGATCATCTAAGTTCTTAAGCGCGTTGTCAGAAACGTTAGGAATATCACGTGTGATTTCTTCAGGTCCTAATTTAGTGTCACGAGCTTCTGATTCATATTCTTCAACGTGAATTGAAGTATAAACATCATCTTTAACAAGACGTTCACTCATGATTACAGCATCCTCATAGTTATAACCGTCCCAAGTCATGAATCCAACGACTACGTTACGTCCAAGTGCCATTTCACCAAGTTCCATTGAAGGACCATCAGCTAAAATTTCACCTTTAGAAACAATGTCTCCGCTCGCAATGATTGGACGTTGGTTGTAACAAGTACCTGAGTTACTACGTTTGAATTTAGATAATGGGTAACGATCTAATTCTGTTTCGATCTCTTTACCGTTCTCTTCAACAATACGTCTAACAAGGATTTCTTTTGCTTCTACGTGCTCAACTCTACCTTTATACTTAGCAACTACTGCTGCACCTGAATCACGTGCAGTTACGTGTTCCATACCAGTACCAACGAATGGTGCTTCTGGGTTCATTAAAGGTACCGCTTGACGTTGCATGTTCGCACCCATAAGCGCACGGTTAGAGTCATCGTTTTCTAAGAACGGAATACATGCTGTCGCTGCAGAAACAACTTGTTTAGGAGATACATCCATGTAGTCCATACGTTCTTTAGGTTTCGTAGTGTTGTCCCCACGGAAACGACAAAGTACTTCGTCATCTACGAATTTACCTGTTTCATCAAGTACAGAGTTTGCTTGCGCAACTACATAGCTGTCTTCTTCGTCAGCTGTTAAGTAGTCAATTCTGTCAGTAACTTGGTTTGTTTCGATGTTTACCTTACGATAAGGTGTTTCAATGAAACCAAATTCATTAACTCTTGCATAACTTGATAATGAGTTGATTAAACCAATGTTTGGTCCCTCAGGCGTTTCAATTGGACACATACGACCATAGTGAGAGTAGTGAACGTCACGTACTTCCATACCAGCACGCTCACGAGTTAAACCACCCGGTCCTAATGCTGATAGACGACGTTTATGCGTCAACTCTGCTAATGGGTTTGCTTGGTCCATGAATTGAGATAATTGAGAGCTACCAAAGAATTCTTTAATAGATGCAATTACTGGACGAATATTAATTAATTGTTGAGGTGTGATTGAATCAGTGTCTTGAATTGACATACGTTCACGTACAACACGTTCCATACGTGATAAACCAATTCTGAATTGGTTCTGTAGTAATTCTCCTACTGAACGTAGACGACGATTACCTAAATGGTCGATGTCATCTGTGTAACCTACACCATGTAACAAGTTGAAGAAATATGATAGTGAAGAAATAATATCTGCTGGCGTAATACATTTCACTGCTTCATCAGGGAATGCATTACCAATCACTGTTGTCGTACGTTTTTCTTCATCACCAGGAATATAAATTTTAACTGTTTGAACTTCTACTGGCTCATCTAAGACACCACTATTAAGTTCATAAACATGAATATTAGCGTTTGATTCTAAAACATCGATGATTTTATCTAAATTACGACGGTCTAAAACAGTACCTTCTTCTGCCGCAATTTCACCTGTTTCAACATCAACGATAGGTTCAGCTAAAGTTTGGTTGAATAAACGATGTTTAAGATGTAATTTTTTATTCATTTTGTAACGACCTACTGCCGCTAAATCATAACGTTTTGGGTCAAAGAAACGTGAATATAATAGACTTTTAGCGTTCTCTACTGTTGGTGGTTCTCCCGGACGTAAACGCTCATAAATTTCAAGCAATGCTTGGTCTGTTGTTTCAGTATTATCTTTGTCTAATGCATTTCTTAAATACTCATTATCACCAAGTAAATCAATGATTTCTTGATCTGATGAGAATCCTAAAGCACGGATTAATACTGTAATTGGTAATTTACGTGTTCTGTCTATTCTTACGTAAGGAACATCTTTAGCATCTGTTTCATACTCTAACCATGCACCACGGTTAGGAATTACAGTAGTTCCAAAACTCACTTTACCGTTTTTATCAACTTTTTCGTTGAAGTAAACGGATGGTGAACGTACAAGTTGAGATACAATAACACGTTCTGCACCGTTAATTACAAAAGTACCAGTGTCAGTCATTAATGGGAAATCACCCATGAATACTTCTTGATCTTTCACTTCGCCTGTTTCTTTGTTAATTAAACGGACTTTAACGCGTAATGGTGCTGCATATGTTGCATCACGGTTTTTAGATTCTTCTAAATCATACTTTGGTTCACCTAGACGGTAATCTACGAACTCTAAAGAAAGGTTACCTGTAAAATCATCAATTGGAGAAATGTCGCGGAACATTTCTAATAAACCTTCTTTTAGAAACCATTCATATGATTTCGTTTGAATCTCTATTAAGTTAGGTAGTTCTAAAATCTCGGAAATTCTCGCATAACTTCTACGAACACGATGTCTTCCATACTGGATAAGTTGACCTGTCAACAGATTCACCCCTCAAATATTGTGAATATAACTTTGCGCCTTACAAAATAAATATAATAAGACAAAAAGAAAACGGAAAGTCAATGATTCCATTTTCTATTTCGTACGACTTATTCCTAACATTCAATTAAGGGCGACGCAAAAGTACACACTTATTGAATATAATTTTTAACATTCTATTACTATATCAGAACAAAACACCAAAATCAAGCTTTTACACTTTTTAAAATGTAATAACCCTTGCTTTTTTCGATTATTTCTGCATTACCAAAAACATCTTGCATTTTTTTCTTTGCAGAAGGCATACCTTGCTTCTTCTGAATTACAACTAATAGCTGTCCACCACTCGATAATACTTCGATGCTTTGCTCAAGAATTTTATGAACAATTTCCTTCCCTGCTCTAATTGGAGGGTTTGTTAATACAAAATCAAATTCTAAATCTAATACACCATCTAAACAGTTACTTACTTTCAACTGAGCATTTTGAATGTTGTTAGATCGTTGATTATCTTTTGCCAAATCCAATGCACGTTCATTAACATCTACCATTGTCACTTCACTATGCGGAAGTACTTTCGCACACATTAAACCTATTGGACCATAACCACAACCCACATCCAATATTTTCTTTTTAGGACCAGGGGGATTTGCATTTAAGAAAGTTGTTACGAGTAAATCAGACCCAAAGTCTATTTTCCCTTTTGAGAAAACACCATGGTCTGTCTGAAGAGAGAGTTTGTTATCGCGATAAAAATAATCGAAACTTTCTCGTTCCGACTTCACGTTTGGATCGTTATCAAAATAATGACTCATTACGCCACCTCTTTATTGATTAAATGAGTAAATAAAAACCCGTTATCATGATAATAACGGGTTTTTTGATTTAATACAGAGATTATTTTAATTCTACAGATGCGCCAACTTCTTCTAATTTTTCTTTTAAAGCTTCAGCGTCTTCTTTAGATAAACCTTCTTTAACAACTTTAGGAGCGTTGTCTACGATTTCTTTAGCTTCTTTTAAGCCTAAGCCAGTTGCTTCTTTAACCGCTTTAACAACTTTAATTTTTGAATCTCCAGCTGAAGTTAATTCAACGTCGAATTCAGTTTTTTCAGCTGCTGCATCTCCACCAGCTGCGCCAGCTGCTGCTACAGGAGCTGCTGCTGTTACACCAAATTCTTCTTCGATAGCTTTTACTAAGTCATTTAATTCTAATACTGACATTTCTTTAATTGCTTCAATAATTTTTTCATTAGACATGATATATATCCTCCATTAAATAGTTTTATTTGTTGCTGAATTATTCAGCACTTTCTTCTTTTTGTTCTCCAACAGCTTTAACTGCATAAGCAAAGTTACGAACTGGAGCTTGTAATACAGATAGTAACATTGATACAAGACCGTCTTTTGATGGTAATGAACCGATAGTGTTAACTTCTTCTGCAGATACAACTTGTCCTTCGATAACACCTGCTTTGATTTCTAACGCTTCGTTTTCTTTAGCGAAGTCAGCAAGAATTTTAGCTGGTTCAACAACTTCTTCGTTTGAAAAAGCAATTGCGTTAGGACCAGTTAATGTTTCTTCTAAACCTTCGATACCAGCAGCTTCAGCAGCACGACGAACTAAAGTGTTTTTGTAAACTTTATATTCGATACCTGCTTCACGTAATTGTTTACGTAATTCAGTAACTTGCGCAACTGTTAAACCACGGTAGTCAACAATAATTGTTGAAACAGAATTTTTAAGTTGTTCAGTAATTAAATCAACTTTTTGTTGTTTAGCTTCAACGATTTTTGAATTAGACATCTCTACACCTCCATATTAATTGTCCGTGCTTTTATGATGAGGTTTCTCAACAAAAAAGCACTTTTTACCCACGGCAAAAAGTGCTTGAATTTTATACGTTCAAGTCAATTTAAGCCTCGGTAGGATCGCTTTTTAAGTTCAAAATTGAACTCCTACTGTCTTAGGTTAAATATTACACATCCAAAACTATAACGCGTTTTGGAGTTGAAGTCAATATTTTTATATTATAATTTAAAGCTTGAAGTATCAACTTTGATACCAGGACCCATTGTTGTTGTAACAGCAACAGATTTGAAATAAGTACCTTTAGATGATGCTGGTTTAGCTTTAGTTAATGTATCTTGAATTGTTTTGAAGTTATCAACTAATTGTTGCTCGTCAAATGATACTTTACCAATAGATGCATGAACAATACCAGATTTTTCAGCACGGTATTCTACTTTACCTGCTTTAATTTCTTCTACTGCTTTTTTGATATCCATTGTTACTGTACCAGTTTTAGGGTTTGGCATTAAACCTTTAGGTCCTAATACACGACCAAGTTTACCAACTTCACCCATCATGTCAGGTGTTGCAACGATTACATCAAAGTCGAACCAACCTTGGTTGATTTTGTTAATGTATTCTTCACCTACATAATCTGCTCCAGCTTCTTCTGCTTCTTTGATTTTATCGCCTTTAGCGAATACTAATACACGTTGTGTTTTACCAGTACCGTGTGGTAATACTACAGCACCACGGATTTGTTGGTCATTCTTACGTGTATCAATGCCTAAACGAAATGCAACTTCTACAGATGCATCAAAGTTAACAGTACTTGTTTCTTTTGCTAATTTAATCGCTTCTTCAACAGCGTATGTTGCAGTACGATCGATTTTAGCAACTGCTTCTTGATACTTTTTACCTTTTTTAGCCATTTTGTTTTCCTCCTTTAGTGGTTTTAGCGGAATGTTACCTCCCACGTGCATTATCATAAAGACAATGCAATAGCAGACAGCGAAATAGCCGCCTGCTTAAACTTTAAAACTCAATTATTCTACGACAATACCCATGCTGCGTGCAGTACCTTCAACGATACGCATAGCTGCTTCTTCAGATGCCGCGTTTAAGTCAGGCATTTTAGTGTTAGCAATTTCACGTACTTGGTCTTGAGTTACTGTAGCAACTTTAGTTTTGTTAGGTTCACCAGAACCTTTTTCTACTTTAGCTGCTTTTTTAAGTAATACTGCTGCAGGTGGTGTCTTAGTGATGAAAGTAAATGAACGATCTTCAAATACTGTAATTTCAACTGGAATGATTAAACCTGCTTGCTCTTGTGTACGAGCGTTGAATTCTTTACAGAATCCCATAATATTCACACCGGCTTGACCTAATGCAGGACCAACTGGTGGTGCTGGGTTTGCTTTACCTGCAGGAATTTGCAATTTAACAACTTTAACTACTTTTTTAGCCACGATGTGCACCTCCTTGATATCGTGATGTGGTCATGGGGTAATGATATTTTACCCTCCCACTCTTCATTTCGTGACGAAATGGTTGCGCATAGTCCGAGCGCGACCTTTAAATAATAACATTGAAATTATGAAATTTCAAGTGTTTTTTTACAACTTTTCAATTTGATCGAATTCAACTTCGACTGGTGTTTCTCTGCCGAACATATCAACAAGTACTGTTAATTTGTACTTCTCAACATCGATTTCTTTGATTTCACCAACTTGGTTACTAAATGGTCCACTTGTTACGCGAACTTGTTCACCTAATTCAACTTCTACGTCGACAGTTTTTTCTACCATACCCATTTGTTTAAGGATGAATTTCGCTTCCTCAGGTAATAATGGATTTGGTTTAGATCCTGCACCTGCAGAACCAACGAAGCCTGTAACACCAGGTGTATTTCTTACGACATACCATGATTCATCAGTCATAATTAACTCAACTAATACATATCCAGGGAAAGTCTTCTTGATTTGTGTCTTCGCTTTACCATCTTTAATAGATGTTTCTTCCTCTTCAGGAATCACAACTCTAAAAATTTGTTCTTGCATGTTCATTGTATCAACACGCTTTTCTAGGTTTGTTTTGACTTTATTTTCATAACCTGAATAAGTGTGCACTGCATACCATCGTTTAGCGCCTATCTCTTCTGACATTTTGCCACTCCTTACTATCTAATCAAATTAATTAATTCTGTAATTCCTAAATCTAATGCATAGAAAAAGATTAAGAAAAAGATTACTGTACACACTACTATTGTTGTATATTTAACAAGTTCTTTGCCAGTTGGCCAACTTGTTTTCTGCATTTCTGATTTTACGCCTTGAAAGAAGTTTTCTTTTTTAGCCATTGATTTTCCTCCTTTTAGATGGATTCTTTATGCAATGTATGCGTATTACAAGTTTTACAAAACTTTTTTAGCTCTAATCGTTGATCTGTATCTTTTTTAGGGACTGTATAATTTCTAGCTCCGCATTTCTCGCAATTTAAAGGGACTTTTCTCATATTATCACCTAATTCATTCTAATCCTAGATTAATATACAAAACAAATCACCTAATTGTCAAACAAAGCTGAAGTAATTTCAGCCTTGTTCAGTTTCTTTTTTAATCTGTATTGTGCGTTGTATATATGTTTCACTGGTAAATCTAGTTCATTTGATATTTCTTTTTTTGTTTTTCCTTGTGCCGTTAATTTTAGAATGTCCGTTTCTATAGGTGATAGTTTATTTGAATCCATCAAATAGGATAGTGAACACTCCGTTAACATTTCATTTTCAAAATCCTGACCATGACCATCTCTAAGACACTCTATTAAATTAATCGAATCACTTTTTGTTTCGTCAATACTTAATGAATCTTTTAATATTTGATACTTTGTACTTTTAACTTTTCTTATATAATCAATTTTAGCATTTTTAATAATGACATTCACACAATGTATAAAGGACTCCTGCTTGTCACAATCAAATGTGAGTGCTTGCTTATACAATTTATATCTTATAATTTGTGCGATGTCCTCTTTATCATTATAAGGTAGTCTCAATGTGCCTACCCGCTTCTGAATGTCACTTTCGAAAACATTTAATAATTGATTAAACGCTTCTTTGTCACCGTTTTGAATATCAGCAATCCATTTTAACAACTGATTATCAGTATTCATGTCATTCATCATGCTCATCCCTTGTTGTTGTTTTGAGCATATTTTACAGAGCGACTTCCTTATAAATCAAACTTCAAAAAATCATTTTTATCGATTATTTCTTCTCCATTTTTCAAATTGCTGTAATACTTCATCTGGCAAGTTCAATCTATTCCTAGGCGTCTTAGTTTTAATTTCTGATAGATGCTTTGTAACTACAGATTCTTGATTTGCAATTGTTGACCACATTTCTCTTGATGAGATTCTATACGCACCTGAACCAAAAATAGCATGTTGTTCACTCATATCACTTGTGACTACTGTAATATGCGTAATATGTTTTCTATATAATTCATACGTTAGTCTTTCGATATAACTATCTGCTGTTTCTTTTCCTTTCGTATAAACAACTTTCACACCGTGCTTAAATTCTACTGATTCAGTACCTTCTACACCATATGCATCAAAAACAACAATCATTTCACCATCATGCTGGGTATTATAATTGATAAGTGTGATTAACAATTTATCTCTCGCTTCTTCTAAAGAAACTTGAGCAATGGAAGACAATTCGCTTGATTGTCCTATTAAGTTATAGCCATCAATAATTAAATAGATATCTTTCATTATGATTGTCCTATTGGATGCCTTTTTCTATAAACTTCATACATAAGCAGACTTGCTGCAACAGAAGCATTTAAGCTATTAACGTGTCCAACCATTGGTAATTTAATATAAAAATCACACTTATTTTTCACTAATCGACTCATACCTTCGCCTTCACTGCCTATAACGATAACAAGTGGCATTCCAGCATCCATTTGTCTATAATCAGTCGCATTCTTTGCATCTGTACCTGCGACCCAATATCCTACTTCTTGAAGTCTTTCAATTGTTTGCGGTAAATTCGTCACGCGAATAACTGGAACATGTTGAATGGCACCTGTTGAAGCTTTTGCTACTGTTGCATTTAACTGCACAGATCTTCTCTTCGGAATAATAATGCCATCAATACCTATTGCATCAGCTGTTCTCATAATAGAACCTAAATTATGCGGATCTTCTAAACCATCTAACATCAATAAGCAAGGTACATGGTCAATATCTTTAGTTTCTGAAATGAAATCTTCTAATTCTTTATATGGATATGGTGCAATTTGAGCAGCGATACCTTGATGTGGAACATCAGTTAAATAATCAATTTTTGATTTAGGTACAGTTTGGACGACTATTTTTTCAGATTTTGCAATTTTTAAAATTTCACCAATTTGTTTCTTATTGATACCTTCTTGAATCAATATTTTATTAATCGTATGTCCTGAAGTTATCGCTTCTTTGACTGCATGCCTACCAACTATAATCGATTCATCCATTGGCTCCCACCCTTTCTTCTGTTATTTCAATCATTTTATTAACGAGTTCTTCCAAGCGTTCTGTTTCATCTATTAAGAATAAATAACCGATGACCGCTTCGATTGCTGAACTTTTTCTATACGTTTGTATATCCGTATTCTTCGCTTTCGTATAACTTTTTGCGTTACGACCTCGTTGTATAATTTCTAATTCTTCTTCTGTAAAAAATTCATTTTCCATCAAAATATTAAGTGCATAAGCTTGTCCCTTTGCAGAAACATATTGTTTAGACAATTGATGTAATCGATTAGGTTTCCCTTTTATTTTAAGGATAATATGCTTTCTGACATACGTATCTAATATCGAATCACCCATGTAAGCTAAGGATAACGGATTTAACATTTTAATTGTTAATTTATCCACGTCTAAACCTCACACCTTGAGCTGTGTCTTCAAGAATAATATTTTGTTCTTTTAGTGCGTCTCTAATTTCGTCCGCTCTTTGGAAGTTCTTAGCTTTTCTTGCTTCATTACGTTCTTCAATTAATGCTTCAATTTCTTCATCAAGCAATTCATTTTGTTTTTTACCTACTAATGGTACACCAAGAACTTCACTAAAGATTTCATACACTTCTTTGAAACGATTAATTGTTTTTGTAGAAGTTGTATTTTCAAGTAAATATTTATTAGCTAATTTATTCAAGTCATACCATGCAGTCATTGCATTAGCTGTATTGAAATCATCATCCATAGATGTTTCAAAGTCTTTTAATATTTCATTAATACGTTCGATATGTTGTTCTGTTTCATCTTCTTCTAATACAGCATGTTGTGCTCTATCAACTAATGATTGATAACTGTTTCTTATTCTTTCTAAACCTCTACTAGCTGCTTGTACAAGTTCTAAATCATAGTTAATTGGATTTCTATAATGCGCACCTACCATAAAGAATCTTAATACATCAGGGTCAATTTCTTTTATAATGTCATGAACTAAAATAAAGTTACCTAATGATTTACTCATTTTTTCATTGTTAATATTTACAAAGCCGTTGTGCATCCAATAATTCGCGAATGTCTTATCATTGTGTGCTTCTGATTGGGCAATTTCATTTTCGTGGTGAGGGAATTGTAAGTCTGTTCCTCCAGCATGGATATCAATCGTATCGCCTAAATGTACTTGTGCCATTACAGAACATTCGATGTGCCAACCCGGTCTACCTTCACCCCATGGGCTATCCCATTTAATTTCGCCTGGTTTAGCTTTTTTCCATAAAGTGAAGTCTAGCGCATCTTCTTTTTGTTCACCAGATTCTATTCTAGCGCCAACTTTTAAGTCATCTAATGATTGATGGCTCAACTTACCATAATCATCAAAACGTCTTGTACGATAATATACGTCACCACCACTTTCATATGCATAGCCTTTTTCGACTAATACAGCTATAAACGCAATAATATCGTCCATGTGATCCATTACTCTTGGGTTCGCTGTTCCACGTTTACAATTTAAAGCACCTGTATCTTCGTAGAATGCTTCAATAAAACGATCCGCAATTTCCGGAACCGTTTCACCTAATTCATTAGCAGCTTTGATTAATTTGTCATCAACATCTGTAAAATTAGATACATATTGTACATCGTAGCCACGGTATTCTAAATATCTTCTTACGACATCAAATGCTACTGTTGCTCTTGCATTACCAATATGAATGTAGTTGTAAACTGTCGGTCCACATACATACATTTTTACTTTTCCTTCTTCGATAGGAATAAATTCTTCTTTTTGTCTTGTTAACGTATTATATAACGTAATCATCAACAATCTCTCCATTCTTCGTCTTTTCAAGTTGACGTTCTAATTCTTTTAATTGTTCATATATTGGGTCTGGTAAATTTGTATGATTAAAGTTCTTACCAATTTTCAATCCATCTTGTTTCACAATTCTACCTGGAATACCAACTACTGTAGAATAATCTGGTACATCTTTGAGAACGACTGAGTTCGCGCCAATATTCACATTGTTGCCGACTTCAATATTACCTAATACTTTTGCACCAGCAGCTATCAGTACATTATCACCTATATCTGGATGTCTTTTTCCACGTTCTTTACCTGTCCCACCAAGTGTTACACCTTGGTAGATTGTTACATTATTGCCGATACGACATGTTTCACCTATTACAATACCCATGCCATGGTCGATGAATAACCTCTTGCCGATTGTAGCACCTGGATGAATTTCAACTCCTGTGAAAAATCGAGCAATTTGAGATATAGACCTTGCTATAAAGTACATTTTTTTCTTAAAGAACCAATTAGCGATCAAATAACTCCATATAGCATGTAGTCCTGAGTAAGTCATAACGACTTCAAATGAAGATCTTGCTGCAGGGTCTTGATCGAAAACCATTTGAATATCATCTTTGACTCGTTTAAACATTTAAATCCCCCCTCAGATAACAAAAAGGCGCCCCTAACAATAATTGCTAGAGGTGCCTTTTTGCACGGTTCCACTCTTTTTAGCATTAAAAAATGCTCACTCTTTTAAATATTAACATCATCATATTTGTAATAAAGGTGCATTCGCTTAAGTAATGTGGCACATTTTCAGCAACCATGTACTCTCTAATTTCACATTAACTAATCTACTTGTCCTTTAAGTCATTTATATAATAATTTCTCGTTCTAAAAAAATCAAACAAAACGTTTTAATCTGTTAAGTACTTTATCTCGACCTAATAACGCAATTGTATTCGGTAATTCAGGGCCATGAGTTTGACCTGAAACAGCAACACGTATAGGCATAAATAATTGTTTACCTTTGATGCCTGTTTCTTTTTGAACAGCTTTAATTGATTTTTTAATTTCTGCTGGTTCAAACGGCTCTAAAGTTTCAAGTTGTTTCCCAAGTTCAGCCATAACAGTTGGAACTTGTTCACCATCTAAGACTTCTTGTGCTTCGTCACTGAAATCAAGATGTTCTCTGAAGAATAACTCAGATAAAGGAACAATTTCTCCTGCATAACTCATTTGTTGTTGATATAAACCTACTAAGTCTCTTGCCCAAGATAATTCAGCTTCAGATGGACTTTCAGGTAATAAACCTGCTTTAACCATATGAGGAATTGTCATTTCAAAGACTGTTTCAGAATCTTTTTCTTTCATGTATTGGTTATTAATCCATTCTAATTTTTTCTTATCAAAGAATGCTGGTGATTTAGAAAGACGTTTTTCATCGAAGATTTTAATAAATTCTTCTTTAGAGAAGATTTCTTCTTCGCCTTCAGGAGACCATCCTAATAAACCAATAAAGTTAAAGATTGCTTCAGGTAAATAACCTAAATCTTTATATTGTTCGATGAACTGTAGAATTTGACCATCACGTTTACTTAATTTTTTACGCTCTTCATTGACGATTAATGTCATATGCGCAAATTGTGGAGGCTCGAATCCAAACGCTTCATAAATCATAAGTTGCTTAGGTGTGTTTGAAATATGATCATCACCACGAATAACGTGTGAAATTTCCATGTAGTAATCATCAATCGCAACTGCAAAGTTATAAGTTGGGATACCATCTTTTTTAACGATTACCCAGTCACCGATACCATTTGAATCAAATGATACTTCACCTTTAACGATATCATCGAATTTATATTCTTTATTTTGTGGCACTCTAAAGCGAATACTTGGTTGTCTACCTTCTGCTTCAAATGCTTCTTGTTCTTCTTTTGTTAAGTGTGCGTGTTTACCACCATAACGAGGCATTTCACCTCTTGCAATTTGCTCTTCGCGTTCTGCTTCTAATTCTTCTGAAGTCATATAACATTTATATGCTTTATCTTCAGCTAATAATTTTTCAATTAATGGCTTATAAATGTCGCCACGTTCAGATTGACGATATGGACCGTATCCTCCGTCTTTATTAACAGACTCATCCCAATCTAAACCTAACCATTCAAGGTTAGAAAATTGTGATGCTTCTCCGTCTTCTAAATTTCTGGCTATATCTGTATCTTCAATACGTATAACAAAGTCCCCATTATAATGTTTCGCAAATAAATAGTTAAATAATGCGGTTCTTGCGTTACCGATGTGTAAGTAACCAGTCGGACTTGGCGCGTATCTTACTCTTACTTTGTTACTCATCGTCTCACTCCTGTTTTATTCTTTACTTGTTAATAATACCACAGCTTGTGCTTGTATGCCTTCTTCTCTTCCTAGAAATCCTAATTTTTCATTCGTTGTTGCTTTTACATTTATATCTTCAATAGACACGTCTAATACTGAAGCAATTGCACTTCGCATTTGATCTATATAAGGCCTGAATTTAGGTTGTTCCGCTACAATTGTAGCATCTACATTCCCAAGTTTATATCCTTTTTTCAAAACTTGTTCATAAGATTCTTTAAGCAATAACTTTGAATCTGCATCTTTAAAAGCTGGATCTGTATCTGGGAATAGCTTTCCTATATCTCCTAGACTTGCAGCACCTAGAATAGCATCCGTAATTGCATGGAGCAACACATCTGCATCACTGTGACCTTTCAAACCATGTGTATGTTCAATCTCAAGACCACCAATGATCAATGGTCTTGTTGGATCAAATTCATGCACATCATAACCGTAACCTATTCTAAACATCGCAAATACCTCGCTTCTCTAGTATAGAATGTGCAATGATTAAATCTTCGTGTGTTGTAATTTTGATGTTGTCGTAATCACCATTTGATATATGTACTTGATACCCTGCTCTCTCTACTAACGAAGCATCATCCGTACCTAAGTAATTTTGTGTTTCTGCTTGTTCATAAGCTTCTAAAATTATGTTTCTTTTGAACGCTTGAGGTGTTTGAACTTGCCACATTGTTGAGCGATCGTAAGTTTGTTCAACAACACCATCGATCACTTGCTTGATTGTATCCTTAGCTTGAACTGCTAAAATCACTGCATCTTTTGTTAAGGCATCTTGATATAATTGATTGATTTTTTCTTGTGTAATAAATGGTCTTGCACCATCATGAACCATCACAACTTCAGTATCAATCAATACTTTCAAGACTTCATTAATGCTATGTTGTCTTTCTTGACCACCTGGAATAACACCAGCAACTTTACTAAAGTCCTTTAAATGGTCTTCCATTAATTCAACTTCGTCTGGATGTGCAGCAATAAAAATCTGTTCACATGAATCTATTTCTTGAAACACGGCAACAGTTTGACGAATAATTGTTTCACCGTTAATTTCTAGAAATAATTTGTTGATTTCAGTTCCCATCCTTTTACCTTGTCCAGCTGCAGGAATAATTGTCGTAAACCCCAATTTATGACACCTTCTTCGCAAATATAATTCTACCAGAGGAAGTTTGTAGTAAGCTCATCACTTCAACAGGAATTGTCTTTCCTATATATTCTCGTCCTTTTTCAATGACGACCATTGTACCATCATCAAGATAACCAACTCCTTGATCATCTTCTTTACCTATTTTCGTAATTAATAAATCGAAAATATCCCCTTGGTGTAGTACTGGTTTAATCGCTTCTGATAAATCATTTACATTTAGAACTTTTATACCTTGAACTGCACATACTTTATTCAAATTATAATCTGTTGTAATGATACTTGCTTGATATCGCTTAGCTAAATTGATTAAGAGGGCATCTACATCTTTATGTGTAGACGTTGGTTCAATAATTGAAATCGAGAAATCCGTTTTCTTCAATTCATTTAATATATCTAACCCACGTTGTCCTTTATCGCGTTTAACACTGTCTTTAGCATCCGCAATGACTTGTAACTCTTCAATAACGCCTTGAGGTACGAGGATTTCTCCATCTATAAAATGACACTTCACGACATCTAATATTCTCCCGTCAATAATAGCACTTGTATCTAAAATTTTGGCGTATTTTGAAGTTGTTTGTCTTGTTAAAGAATTTGATATACTTTCTGGAAATAATCGTAAAATTTCTTCTCGTTTTTGCAAACCAATCTGAAAGCCTAGATAACATAAAAAAGCAGCAATAATAATAGGTAAAATATGTTTCAGAACTGGTGCACCGATCATTTCTAATATAAACGAAACCATAACCGCGATCATTAAGCCTATCATGACACCAACTGTGGCGAAGAATATTTCAAGAATACTCCTTTTTAATAAATATTTTTCTCCTTGATCAGCCATGTCTACAATCTTATCAATCAAAAAACCAAACAATAGGAAAATAACAACCGCACCTATAAGACCATCGATATATGGATTTGTCAGTACTTGTTCGGGTTGGATACTAAACGCATTAATCAGTTCTGGAATCACCATAATGCCTAGTGAGGAACCTATGACTAAATAACACAGTATGATTAGTCCTTTTAAAATTTTCATACGTTAACCTCCTAATGGTTAATTATGCATTAAAAGCAATTTTCAATGCTTCTCTTGTTGTTGATACGCCAATAACTTCTGTACCTTCAGGGAATTCTAAACCTTTAATATTATTTTTAGGTATGATAATACGTTTAAATCCTAGTTTAGCCGCTTCTTGTACACGTTGATCAATTCTAGCAACCCTTCTTACTTCACCTGTTAAACCGACCTCACCTACGAAACAATCATCACCTTTAGTAGGTTTATCTTGGAAACTTGAAGCTATCGCGATAACAATACTTAAATCTACAGCGGGTTCACTTAATTTTACACCACCGGCAATTTTGATATATGCGTCTTGTTGTTGTAATAAGAAATTCTCTTTCTTCTCTAATACAGCCATCAATAAGCTTAATCTATTGTGATCAATACCTGTTGCCATTCTTCGTGGATTATGAAAAGTCGTTGGCGTCACTAAAGCTTGTACCTCAACTAAAATAGGTCTCGTACCTTCCATAGTTGCAACAATAGTCGAACCCGATACATGTTTCGTTCTTTCTTCTAAGAACATTTCAGACGGATTTTTAACTTCGTTAAGACCCGTTTGCTTCATTTCAAAAATACCCATTTCATTTGTCGAACCAAAACGGTTTTTGACTGCTCTTAATATTCTGTATGCATGATGTGTATCACCTTCAAAATACAAGACTGTATCAACCATATGTTCTAACAAACGTGGACCAGCAATTTGTCCATCTTTCGTTACGTGTCCAACAATAAATGTAGCAATGTTCATTTGTTTTGCGATATGCATTAAATTTTGTGTACATTCTCTAACTTGAGAAACAGAACCTGGCGCAGAAGTGACTTCTGGGTGGAAGACAGTTTGAATGGAATCTATTACTAATACATCTGGTTTTTCTTTTTGAACCATACTATGTATAATCTCTAAATTCGTTTCAGCATAAACATTTAATTCTCCTGAATCTTCAACTAATCTTTCAGCTCTTAATTTTGTTTGTCTTACAGATTCTTCACCTGAAACATATAAGACATTTTTTTGTTGAGATAAAGCCGCACAAATTTGTAATAACAATGTGGATTTACCAATACCAGGGTCGCCACCAATGAGTACAAGCGAACCTTCTACAACACCGCCACCTAATACGCGGTTAAATTCATTGATTTTAGTCTTAATTCTAGGTGTATCTTCTTCTTTGACGTCTTTTAATTTTTCTATTTTTTGTGCGGGTACATCTGACTTGAATGTATTTTTAGGACCTTTAGTTTCTTTATGTTCTATTGATTCTTCCATTTGGTTCCATGCACCACAATTAGGGCATTTCCCCATCCATTTTGGAGATTGATATCCGCAGGCTAAACACTCAAATATTACTTTCTTTTTGGCCATTCATGTTACCTCCGTATTAATTGAATAGTTATATTTTAAACTTGACTGACATTAAAAACAAATTAATATACTTTAAAATCAATATAAAAGCCCGCAAACTATTATGATAAATAGCTTGCGGACTCATTATAATATTAAATTAACATTGTTGATTTTTAAGCTTTTGAAGTTTCTTCTGCTTCTTTATGATCTGATAAATCAAATTTAAATTCATCATCTCTGTAATCTACAATGACATCTTTACCTACTAAATCTTGTCCAGATAAGATTAATTCACTTAAATTATCTTCGACGTGTTTTTGAATAGCACGTGTTAATGGTCTTGCACCATATTCTGGATCGAATCCTTCATCAGCAATTTTTTCTTGTGCTGAATCTGAAAGCGTAATGTGAATGCCTTGTTCTGATAATCGTTTCGTTAAGTTACCAGCCATTTTATTCACAATTTCTTTAAGATGTGTTTTTTCAAGTTTGTGGAAGACGATAATATCATCTACACGGTTTAAGAATTCTGGTCTAAATTGTTGTTTTAATTCATCCATCATTGTTTTTCTGATAGTTTCGTAATCCGGTCCACTTTCTTTAGCACCGAATCCAACAAATTTAGCATTTTGTAATTCTTGTGCACCAACGTTTGATGTCATGATAATAACAGTGTTTCTAAAGTCTACTTTACGACCTTTAGAATCTGTTAAGTGTCCATCATCTAACACTTGTAACAAGATATTAAATACATCTGGATGTGCTTTTTCAATTTCGTCAAATAGGATAACTGAATATGGTTTACGTCTTACATTTTCAGTTAATTGTCCACCATCATCATGACCTACATAACCTGGAGGAGAACCTACTAAACGGCTGACAGAGTGTTTCTCCATAAACTCACTCATGTCGACTCTGATCATAGCATCTTCTTCACCGAACATTGCATCAGCTAATGTACGTGCAAGTTCAGTTTTACCAACACCTGTTGGTCCTAAGAATATAAAGCTACCAATTGGTCTCTTAGGATCTTTAAGACCAGCACGGGCACGTCTTACTGCTTTAGAAATAGATTTAACTGCATCGTTTTGACCGATTACACGTTCATGTAAGATAGTTTCTAAGTTTAGTAATCGTTCTGACTCAGTTTCGTTTAATTTCGTAATTGGAATACCTGTCCAATTTGCGACAACGACTGCGATATCTTCAGCAGTTACACAAGTGTTTTTCTCACCTTGTGCTTTTTTCCATTCGTTTTTAGTATCTTCTAATTGTTTTTCAAGTTTTGTTTGTTTATCTCTTAAATTAGCTGCATTTTCAAACTCTTGAGAATGTACGGCAGCATCTTTTTCTTTCTTAACTGTTTCTAATTCTGATTCAAGTTCTTTAAGACTTGGAGGTGTTGTATAGTTTCTAAGTCTTACTTTAGAACTTGCTTCATCGATTAAGTCGATTGCTTTATCAGGTAGGAATCTATCTGAAATGTAACGGTCACTCATATTAACGGCCGCTTCAATCGCTTCATCTGAAATATTAATACGGTGATGCGCTTCGTAACGATCTCTCAAACCTTTTAAAATTGCAATTGAATCTTCAGTATTTGGTTCATCAACTGTTACTGGTTGGAAACGACGTTCTAATGCAGCATCTTTTTCAATATATTTACGGTATTCATCTAATGTAGTTGCACCGATACATTGTAGTTCACCACGAGCTAATGCTGGTTTCAAGATGTTTGATGCATCGATAGCACCTTCTGCTCCACCTGCACCAATCAGTGTGTGTAACTCATCGATGAATAACACGATATTACCTGCTTGATGAATTTCTTCCATTACTTTTTTAAGTCTTTCTTCAAATTCACCACGATATTTAGTACCTGCTACAACAGTACCCATGTCTAATGACATAACGCGTTTACCTTTTAATGTTTCTGGCACTTCGTTTTGTACGATTGCTTGTGCCAAGCCTTCAACGATAGCCGTTTTACCGACACCTGGTTCACCGATTAATACCGGATTGTTTTTAGTTCTTCTACTTAACACTTCAATGACACGTGTAATTTCATCTGAACGACCAACTACTGGATCTAACGTACCATCTTGCGCAATGACTGTTAAGTCTCTTGCTAATCCATCTAAAGTTGGTGTTGCTTGATTTTTAGTCGTTTGTGCATTTTTTGAACCTTGCTCTGGACTGCCTAATGATTTAACGACTTGTGCTCTTGCTTTAGTGATATTTAAATCTAAATTAGCAAACACACGTGCTGCTACACCTTCGTTCTCACGAATTAATCCAAGTAATAGATGTTCTGTTCCAACAAATGTATGGTTTAACTTTCTCGCTTCATCCATTGAAAGTTCAATTACTTTCTTAGCTCTTGGTGTGTAATGAATCGCACCAACTTGTTCTTGACCTTGGCCAATTAAGTTTTCAACTTCTTTTGTTACTTTTTCTTCAGTAATACCGAAAGCATCTAGTACTTTAGCTGCTATGCCTTCAGGTTCTTTCATTAAACCTAATAATAAATGTTCCGTACCTATATTTGAATGATTCAATCTCATTGCTTCTTCTTGTGCATGCGCTAATACACGTTGCGCACGTTCTGTTAATCTACCAAATAGCATAAACTAACCTCCTATTTTATATATGTTCTCTTAAAAAGGTTGCTCTTTGTTCATCTACAGATTGTTCCGAGTCATTACCTTCAAAGAATGGTGTTTGTATTGTAACCATTAAATTATCAAAATTAAAGTTATTACTCTCGATATGTCCTAAATCTATACCCAGTTTCATTTCACTTAATCTTAATGAAGCTTCTTCAACAGATATTAATTGTGCAGATTTCAATATACCTTTCGCACGATGAACTCTGTCTTTTGTTTCCATATGATTAAAGCGATCAAGTCTTTGTCTAATTTGTTCTTCTTCACTAATGATTTGTTCAACAATTTGTGTTAAATCTTCAATGATTTCTTCTTCAGTCTTACCAAGTGTTAATTGATTAGATATTTGATACACATGACCAAGTGCACCTGTACCTTCACCATAAATACCTCGAATCGTATATCCGAATCTATTGATAGCTTGTCCAATTCGTTTCATACGTTTCATGATGCTTAAGCCAGGTAAGTGCAACATAACACTCGCTCTTAACCCTGTTCCAATGTTCGTTGGACAAGTCGTTAAAAATCCATGTTGTTCATCATAAGAAATCGTTAGATGTTTATCAAGCTCATCATCTAATTTAGATGCTGTTTCATACAACTCGTTTAGCACGAGATTATGGCCCATAACTTGTATTCTAACGTGATCTTCTTCGTTGATCATAACACTTGTTGATTCATCTTCATTTAATAATACTGCACCAAATTTCTGTTTTGTCAGTGCTGGGCTAATAAGATGTTTGAACACGAGTTTATTCTGATCTAGTTCACTTAAATCTGATAACTTAGTCAATTTCAATTCTGATAATGCTTTACTCACTTTTTCTATTACTTTGTTGCCTGTTTCGTCATCTTCTTCATATTTGAGCGGATGAACTTCGTCTTGAAGGTTACGTGCAAGTCTTATTCTAGAACTCATGACAATTGGCGTGTCTTCTGTTTCTTTCATCCAATCGCTAATATGTTCATTCATATGCTCTTCCATTTACTCGACCTCACCTTCTGCTTTCAATGCTTTTATTTCATCTCTTACAACTGCTGCATCTTCAAAGGCTTGCTCTTCAATTAAGCCTTGGAGTATTTTTTCTTTCTCTGCAATTTGTTGTTTGAGTTGTATTTTACTTCTTGAAGATACAGGTATTTTACCTGTATGCTCCCCACTGCCCGCTTGAACTCTTCTAATAATTTGCGGTACATCATCTTTAAAAGTTTCATAGCAGTCATGACAACCAAACTTACCAACTTTAGCAATATCTGTTAAAGTCATGCCACAAGTAGGACAGTGCTTTTCTTCTTGTGGTTGAACTTGTTTAAAGTTAATACCATGTTTACCTACTAAATATTGTAGAAATTGGTTCACAACAAATTCTTGGTCCAAATTTTGATCACTCATATGATCATCTTGAAAATAAAAATGTTCTGAAGCACAGTTTTTACATATCCATTGTTCTGTTTTATGTTTCTTACCTGTTGATGTTAATTGAATTGTTGCTTCTTCTTTACCACAAATTTCACAAAGCATACTGTCACTCCTTTTTAACTATAATGTATGACGGCAAGTATACGTTTCAATATATTTGCTCGAATAATATCTCTATATGGTATTTCTATTTGCAATGTATCTCTATGAAGCGTTTGAACAATCATTTTTTTCTCTCTATCTGTAATTAAGTCATTTTCATACAAACCATCCACAATTCTAAATGCATTTGCTTGTGAGATTTGATCACCTGTCAATTCAATTAGATGTCTAATGAATGCTGATTGACTATTCGTTTCAACTTTTGAAATACGAATGTAACCACCGCCGCCTCTTTTACTTTCTATAGCGTATCCGTGCTCATTTGTAAATCTTGTTTTTATAACATAGTTTAATTGGGAAGGTACACAATCAAACTTTTCAGCAATATGTGCACGTTTAATTTCAACGACATCTCCTTGAGCCTCCTCTAGCAATTGCTTTAAGTATTGCTCAATGATATCCGACATGTTGTGCATTAATTCATCACCTCTTTTGACCTTCTTTGACTATATTATATGTTCTGTTGTTTATTATTTCAATTAATTTGTTTCTTTAAAAATTTTTAAAATTTTATACCGCTTTCAAAAGAAATAAGTTATCATATAAGGTAGGTTATGATTGAGTATAAACGAAGGGAAAGGTGTGTCAATTATTCATTATATTATCGGGATTATCGGTATCTTATTATTCCTATTTCTAGCATGGTTAGTAAGCTCTGATAAAATGCGTGTTAGATGGCAGTATATAGGATTAATGATCGTAATCCAGTTTATATTTGCTTTCTTATTATTAAAAACAACAGGTGGATTAACTATCATAGGTGGTATTTCAAGTGGTTTTGGCTACATCATAGCAAAAGCTATGGAAGGGATAAACTTCGTATTTGCGGGTATTGCAAATATCGATCCTAAGACAGATAAGCCTGTTTCAGTTTATTTCCTTAACGTATTAATGCCAATTGTGTTTGTATCAGCACTTATCGGTATTTTACAATATCTTAAAATCTTACCTCTTATCATTAAATATTTAGGTTTAATTATTTCTAAAGTTAATGGTATGGGTAAATTAGAATCATATAATGCGGTCGCATCTGCAATTTTAGGTCAATCAGAAGTGTTTATTTCTATCAAAAAACAACTTCCATTAATTCCTAAACATCGTATGTATACATTAACAGCTTCAGCTATGTCTACAATATCTGCATCAATCGTTGGTGCATATTTTACGATGGTTGAACCGAGATACGTTGTAACAGCTATCGTATTAAACTTATTTGGTGGATTTATTATGGCATCCATTATTAATCCATATACAGTAGATCCAAAAGAAGACGACATCATGATTCAAGAATCAGAAGAAAAACAATCATTCTTCGAAATGTTAGGTGAATATATTTTAGATGGTTTCAAAGTTGCCGTTATCGTAGCAGCAATGTTAATCGGTTATGTTGCATTAATCGGACTATTAAATGGTGTTACATCTAACATTTTAAGTTTCGTTTCTGGCGGTTCAGTATCATGGGACTTCCAAACATTAATCGGATTTGTATTTGCACCATTTGCCTTCTTAACAGGGGTTCCTTGGGCAGATGCAGTACAATCAGGTAGTATTATGGCTACTAAAGTTCTTTCAAATGAATTTGTTGCGATGGGTATTCTACCTGATGCAGATATTTCAGAAAGAGCAAATGGTATCATTTCAGTATTCTTAGTTTCATTCGCAAACTTCGGTTCTATTGGTATCATCGCGGGTGCTGTTAAATCATTAAATGACAAACAAGGGGATAATGTCGCGCGCTTCGGTATTAAATTATTATACGGTGCAACATTAGTATCATTCTTATCAGCTACAATCGCAGGATTTTTCTTATAATAAAAAGAAGCAGTCTACAGAACAATAATCGTTCTGTAGACTGCTTTTTTGTTTGTTATACTTGCTCTGTTTGGTATTGTTTTACGATTTCTTCAATGAAATACGCCATTATTTTGTAGTCTTCAGTAAGTTCCGGATGGAATGAAATACCTAAGTATTGATTTTGTCTTACAGCTACAATTCTATCTTCGACCTTAGATAATACCTCAACACCTTCATGAGCTGATTGTATGTGAGGTGCACGTATAAATACGGCATTAACCGCTTCTTCAATACCTTTAACATCTAAATCTTGTTCAAAGCTATCTACTTGTCTACCAAATGAATTTCTCTCAACTACAACGTCCAATTTATTTAAATGACTTTCTTGGCCAACTACTTCTTTCGCTAAAAGTATTAACCCAGCACAAGTTCCATACATAGGTAATGAACTATTTCTTAGTGCTTCTGTAAAGCCGTATAAATCCATTAAACGACGCATAGTCGTTGATTCTCCACCAGGTAAGACTAAACCATCAATTTCATCTAATTGCTCTACATGCTTAATTGTAATACCTTCATGGCCAGCTTTTTCAATATGCTTTATATGTTCTCTTACAGCACCTTGTAAACCTAAGACACCTATCTTCATATTACCATCCACGCTCTTGCATACGTTCTTCTAATGATAATTGATTGATGTCTAAACCTTTCATAGCTGGTCCTAATTCTTTAGACAATTCAGCAATTAATTTATAATCTTGATAATGTGTAGTTGCTTGAACAATTGCTTTAGCAAATTTTTCTGGAGCTTCAGATTTGAAAATACCAGATCCAACGAATACACCATCAGCACCTAATTCCATCATTAACGCAGCATCAGCTGGCGTTGCAACCCCACCTGCTGCAAAGTTTACAACTGGTAAACGACCTAAATCTTTAATTTCTTTTAATACTTCATATGGTGCACCAATATTTTTAGCTTCAGTCATAATTTCGTCGTCACTCATCACAACTAATTTACGCACTTCTGCGTTCACTTGTCTCATATGACGAACTGCTTCAACTATATTACCAGTTCCTGGTTCACCTTTCGTACGTAACATTGCAGCACCTTCACCAATTCTACGTGCAGCTTCACCTAAATTACGGCAACCACAAACAAATGGCACTGTAAATTCATCTTTTTTCAAATGATATTCTTCATCAGCTGGTGTTAACACTTCTGACTCATCAATATAATCAACGCCCATTGATTCCAATACGCGTGCTTCTGTAATATGACCAATTCTACCTTTAGCCATAACAGGAATAGATACAGCATTCATAACTTCTTCTACAATACGTGGGTCAGCCATTCTTGCTACCCCACCTGCTGCTCTAATATCAGATGGTACGCGTTCTAATGCCATTACAGCAACAGCACCTGCTTCTTCAGCTAATTTAGCTTGTTCGGCATTAACCACATCCATGATTACGCCACCTTTTTGCATTTCTGCCATACCTCTTTTAACTTTATCTGAACCAGTAATTTTTGACATCGAAAAACTTCCTCCTTTTAAATCGCTTACTAGTAGGTTATACTAAATTCTGAACTGGTAAAAGAGTCAGATTTATCAAATAATTAGTGGTCAGTTTTCGAGGTGAATAAAATGGAAATGCTCATGTTCGACATCAATAGGAAGATTAATACGCCTATATACATACAACTATATGAAAATATTAAAAAAAACATTATTAACGACGTTATGAGGTATAACGAAAAATTACCTTCAAAAAGGCAATTAAGTCATTATTTATCAGTAAGTCAAACAACGATAGAACACGCTTATCAACTACTTTGCGATGAAGGTTATATCTATAGTAAAAATCGTTCTGGCTTTTATATTAATGATATCGTTAATCTACCGGTAACCTATAAATCCAAGATTCCTGAAGCTCACTATATAGAAGAACAAAAGTATCAATATAGCTTTAAACTAGGTGCAATAGACAAAACGCATTTCCCGAATGACCTTTTTAGAAAATACGCTAAAGAAGCATTTGATGAACAGCAAATAGATTTATTAGATAGTGGCCATAAACAAGGTGATTTTAATTTAAGAAAAGAAATCAGTTATTATGTCTTTCATAGTCGTGGCGTAAATTGTTCTCCAGATCAAATTGTCGTTGGGTCGTCAACAGAGCAGTTACTATCCATTATTACGGATATCATTTCAGAGTCTAAATATATGATAGAAGATCCATTATACAAACAAGTGAGAGATTTATTAAAAAGAAAACATATCCCATTTGACTTTATCCCCGTTACGCAAAATGGGATTGATATAGAGCAAATTATCAAGACGGATAGTGATGTTGTGTATATAACGCCAAGTCATCAATTTCCAACTGGTGTCATTATGGACTTAAAACGACGAACACAACTCATCAAATGGGCTTCAGAACAAGACAATCGTTTTATTATTGAAGATGACTATGATTCAGAGTTTAGATATAGTGGAAGGCCGATACCAGCTCTACAAAGTTTAGATCATTCAGATAGCGTCATATATGTTAGTACGTTCTCTAAATCTATTTCGCCCTCGTTACGTGTGGCCTATGCTGTACTTCCGAAAAATTTAATTGCTTTATATCACAAAAAGACAAACATAGAAGGTGGCACCGTACCAAGACATACACAATATATGTTAGCAAGGTTTATGAATGAAGGACATTTCGAAAGACATTTAAATCGCATGAGAAAAATATATCGAACTAAAAGAGATATCATACTCGAACAACTCAAAAAATACCCTGAAACCTTTTCGATTTCAGGGGAATTAACGGGAATGCATTTTATATTAAATGTTCATAATGGTTTATCTTTAGAGGAATGTATAAGAAAAATTGAAGCATGCAATATCGATATTAAACCCCTCTCTCATTATCGCTTTAAACAAACTGATGAGAAACCTCACTTTGTTCTCGGATTCGGTGGTATTAATATTGAAGATGCCAAAACACATATCAATAGTTTAATAGAATGTTTAACCAAATAAAAAAAGACTTCATCGCGAAGTCTTTTTTTATTTGCTATGACTTAAACTTTGTAATTTCATTAGTTCATTTCTAATACTTGTATATTCTTTTAATTCTGGTAAATCAATTTTTTCATAGTCTGCATTAAAGACCACTTTCTTACAAATATTCTCATAAGTCGCTAAATAAAGTCCTAAGTCATGGTCTGATAGCGTCGTAATCTTACCTTGTGCATAAGCTCTTTCTAACGTAAATGCTAATTGTTCAACTGTAAATATAATCGGATAAACATATTCAATCTTTTTAACTTTGTTATCCATTTCATTCAACGCAGCTTGATACATTGCCTTCGTATTCATGATCTCAGTGTGCAAATCTGTGATGACTTTTGATTTTGCAATATTATGATGATACTTATTAGAAGAAAATATTGCATGAAACAAACTTGCTTGTAGTTTTAACGTATTATTAATCGTCTTAGGTAATTTTTTAGATGCTTGATTTCTTCCTACTATCAGTACACCAATTAAACCTATTACTGAACCAATTACAACATCAACAATTCTTGGCATCACTAAATATGTATCGAAATGTTGAGTGATTGCTGCTGACATTAAAAGAACATTCGGCGTGATGAATGTGACTGCAATTGTATAATTAAATGCGACTAATAACTCAGCTGTCCCCATCAAGATGGCCATTAGTATGACAATCGTCCATGTATTAGGCTCAAATGATAAAATTAAAATTGCGACTAACATACCTGTAATTGTACCTACTGTTCTTTGCAATGCTCTTTGGATTGTAGAGAGTGATGATGAACCTAATAATACAGAACAACAAGATATTGGTATCCAATATGCTCTTTCAAACCCCATACCAAATGCAATAATAACTGAAGTAAATAATATAATTCCATATTGCATCGAAGACATTAAAACTAATGAATCTCTTGATAAATTTTCTTTAATAATTCTTGAGTACATCGGTTTTCTATAAATAATTTGTTTATCAAATTGTAAATTCTTATCGTTAAGAATAATGACTGTATCATTAATTAATTCAGCTAATGACTTTATGTAAGAGCTCTCTCCATCATATTTAATCGGTACATATTGAGCAGATTCATTTCCTGCAATTCTAAGCTGAATATAAGTAAGTGCTTCACTTATTTCTATTGGTAACTCTTTATAACCTTGAGAAGATAATTCTAAACAAGCAGACCATATAGCTTCACCGCGCCCTTTTAACTGCAACATTCTATTATAACCATGCGTTTTATTCCAAAAAGCATTAGCTGTCGTCAAAGTATTTGTTGCATGATGTATCGCATTTAAAGTATTACTACGTGCATCATCAAATTTTTTCCCACTAAAATTTTCAGTTAAATATGCTAAATTTTTATAAATATTTGATACACTTTCAGCTTCCGGTTTTTTATGATTAAACATTGCATCAACAATTACAACAATTGTACTGACAATACCACCACATAAAACAAGTAATCCTCTGTTTAGGAAATCTTCAGGCATAATTGGCATAATAGAAGCTACACTATATGTAAGTACAAAGAATAAAGAAGAAGGACCAGGTATTTGAAAAGCTTTTAAAACGAAATGACCTATCATCCCTATAAGTCCTAATACTAATGCATATAAAAATGGAATCGTTATTGTAATCGTTCCTAACATGATACAAACACTTAATACTATAGAAACTGCTATAACTTTTCTAATTCGTGAAGGATATGACCCATTAATAATGTATATATTACTAAATGATCCTAATAACGCAGTTAGTCCTAGATCGAATCTTCCAAGTAATACACTTCCAGCTAAAATGATAAAAACAATAATAGCTTGCATAAATGCTTTTTTAGTTGCAAGATTGTTCTTATTCACTTTAAACATCACATCAAAATACTTTTTCATGTTATATCTCCTCTCACAATTTTCAAGCAAAAAAAAGAGACCTAACAGGTCTCGAGTGCGGCTCATCGCATCCATTTATAAATATTTGCCCGGCAACGTCCTACTCTCGCGGAACGTAAGCCCAACTACCATCGGCGCTAAAGAGCTTAACTTCTGTGTTCGGCATGGG
>NZ_JAJNIL010000016.1:0-44031 GCF_022386455.1 Mammaliicoccus sp. I-M35
ATCAAGATTGACCAAACAAGATAAATAGGAGCTCTGTATTTATCAAGACTGGCCAAACAAGATAAATAGGAGCTCTGTATTTATCAAGACTGACCAAACAAGATAAATAGAGGCGTTGTATTTATCAAGACTGACAAAACAAGATAAATAGAGGCGTTGTATTTATCAAGACTGAGCAAACAAGATAAATAGGAGCGTTGTATTTATCAAGACTGAGCAAACAAGATAAATAGGAGCGTTGTATTTATCAAGACTGCCCAAACAAGATAAATAGGAGCATTGTATTTATCAAGACTGAGCAAACAAGATAAATAGGAGCCTTGTATTTATCAAGACTGTCCAAACAAGCAACATAGAACGCTCGTATGTTGCAAGACTACTTAAACAAGCAACATAGAACGCTCGTATGTTGCAAGACTGCCCAAACAAGCAACATAGAACACCCGTATGTTGCAAGACTGCCTAAACAAGCAACATAGAGCCACCGTATGTTGCAAGACTCTCCAAACAAGCAACATAGAGCTCGTCTCCCTCAAATTTCCCATATGAAAGAGACTGGAATGCAATATTCCAGTCTCATTATTTTATATAAACAAGTATGGTTATTGATCTTGATGTATTGCTTTAATAAAGTCTACAAATTTTTCTCGGAATTGTTCGTTTTGTGCATGCATACATACTTCTACTTTACCTTCATCGCTAAATTCTGTGTATGTACATCCTGCTGCTTGTCCTTCTGTTATGACAGATACATCGGCACGCTCTGTTGTAAACATTTCTGGATATAATAAGTAGAAAATTGTACATAAGTCATGAATGATATGTTCATGTTCTTCGCCGGCATTAACATCGTTGTAAGAAGATAACATATCTATAATGATGTTTCCAAAGTCTCCTTGTGTTTGAATGATATTTAAATCATCTTTATTGATCATAGTTTCTCTCGTTACATCAAGTCCACACATTACGATTGGGACATCTTGATCGAAGACAATTTTTGCTGCATGTGGGTCTACAAAAATATTAAATTCTGCAACGGGCGTAGCGTTTCCTCCAACTGCTGCGCCACCCATTAATACAATTTGTTTAATGTTCTTTTTAGTTTCAGGAAATAGTGAGAATAACAGTCCTATATTTGTTAGTGGTCCAATTGGTACGAGTGTAATAGGTTCTTCAGAATTTAAGATGGTATCTCTCATTGCGATAACAGCATGTTCTTCTAAAATATCATTATGTAAATTGGTCTTGATGTGAGCATTTCCTATACCATTTTGACCATGTACATGTTCTGCTGTTTCAAGTGTATTGATGAGTGGTTTGTCTACACCTTTAGCAACTGGAGTATTTAAATGAAAGTAACTTACAATATCTAATGCATTTTGTGTTGTACGTTCAATGCCTACATTACCACCAATAGTTGTGATTAATTTTACATCTAATTCTTTACTATGTAGTGCTGCAGAAATCGCTATAATATCATCAATTCCAGGGTCCGTGTCAATAATAATCGGGATTGTCATGTTGTTCGCTCCTTTATCGATATGATATATATAGTATAACAAAGTACAATTATAATTACGGAATGTACGATTAATAGCATTTTTTGAAAATAAGACAGAAGGCAGAGTAACCTCTAAAAATAAATGACGTATTGTTAAAAAAGTATATAATGGTGTTAAAGGTTAGTATCATGCGTTTGCAACTTCAAGTTGCTCAGGGTGCAAAGTATAGTATCGGGATATTTTAAAGTAGTCGTTATATAGTAAACATAAGGAGTTGGTTGATATGAATATTGGAGCTAGAATTAAAGAAGAGAGAGAAATTAATGGATGGTCTCAAGAAGAACTTGCTAACAAATTACATGTCACAAGACAAAGTGTTTCTAAATGGGAACTCGGCAAAGTATATCCAGGTATAGATATATTGGTACAAATGAGCGATATCTTTGATGTATCTTTAGATGAGTTAATCAAAGGGGATAAAAATTTAAAAAACACGATTATTGAGACTTATCGAAATGACCCTAACCATAATCAAAATTATTATGATCGTCCGATGAATGGTTGGGAGTTCTTATCAAGATTTTGGTGGCTCGTATTTCCATTCGGAGGTATTATAATAGGTATCATTAACGCGCTCTTACAATAAATAGAATAGGTGATGAATATGGATAAACATTTATATATAGCACATGGCTATACTGCAAACAGTAAAAAGCATTGGTTTAAATGGTTAACAGAACAAGTTGACGATATAGATAGTAAAATATTGGACTTTCCTAATTCATCAAATCCAGTGTTAGAAGATTGGAATTCAACTTTACTAAATGAAGTAGATATAACGAGTGGTAATAATGTAATCGTTGCACATAGTTTAGGTGTTGTGACTGTATTAGATTATCTATCTAGATATGAAGGAGAATGGAATGTTAAAGGACTTGTTCTTGTGGCAGGCTTTTATGAAAAGATTCCTAACTTGAATAAAATTGATACTTACATGGATCAAACACAAGTAGATTTTGAGAAGATTATTAAACAAGTACCCAACATTGTGAGTGTCATAGCGTCTAATGACCGTTTAGTCCCGAGAAATTTAAGTGAACGATTGGCAGAAAAGCTTCAATCTACAGAGGTTATTGTTGAACATGAAGGGCATTTCTGTGATTCAGACGGTTATACTGAGTTTCCAGAAGTTGCTGAAATCGTAAATGATATGTTTCATAAATAAAATATATACAAAAAAACGCCCCTGGCTATTGCCGGGGGCGTTGGATTAATGTGTTGAATAAAATTTTAATACTGCTTATATATTATGCAGTTACCCATTGTGAAGGGCCTGCAGTGTTGTATAATTTAACAGCTGCTGCATCTTGTACTGATTCTGGAGCTTCTGTTGGAGATTTACCTACCCATTCAGATGGTGCTACTGAATCCCAAGTGCTTTGTAAGAATTGGTATTTACCTGCTGCACCTGAAGTTGGGTTAACAGCTTTTAAGTCTCCGCCAGATTCACGTTGAGCAATAAGTTTTAAGTGATCATTAACATTTACACTTGAACCTTCAGAAGCTGAAGATGAAGTTGTAGATGTTTGAGTTGTTTGTGTAGTAGTTTCTTGAGTTTGTTGAGTTTGTTGTGTTTCTTGTTTTGGTGCTTCTACTTGTTGAGGTGCTTCTTGAGTTGCTTGTTCATTAGCTGTGTTGTTTGCTGCTGGAGCTGGAGTTTGTTCAGCTACGTTTTCTTCAGCTACTGGTTGTTGTTGCTCAGCTACAGGAGCTTGAGTGCTTTCAGAGTCAGCTGCATTAGTTGCATGGTATTCCCAAGTAAAGTTATAACCATCTGATTGGAAGTTATACTCGAAACCATCTAATACGAAGTTAATGTTATATGCGCCTTCTTGAATCGCATGTTCATTAAGTTCTGGTGAATTAGATTGAGCTAATTGAGCTAATTGCTCTTTATTTACGTCCTGTTCAGCTGCGTCTGCTACTTGTGTAGATGCAACACCTGTTGCTCCGATTGCTACTGCTAATGATGAAGTTAAAAATGCTTTTTTCATAATTTTAAAACCCTCCGAATAATTTTTTTATTTATAGTATCTTTTTTAAGATGATAATTTCTTTGTTAGTTAAAAATTCTTCCCTTAAATTTGGGACAAGACAACAATAACACATATAGAGGCTTTGTAAATTACAGTCAAATAACAAAAGATTACAATGTAGAAGAAATAATGTAATAATGAATTACGCTCGTTATATTTTGTAATATTACACCTAAGTTTACCGATTGTATACAATTGGATGATAAAATAGTCGGATTTTATATAATGAAATAGAATCCTTTCATGACGGTTTTGAAAGTAGATATATAAAATTTTAAAGTCGATTTCATTACTAAGAAATAAGATCATAGAATAAAAATGTAAAATTTTAGATGTGTAAAATGAATCAATTATATTTTGATTATGAAAAGTTCATAGCAAGAATTTAATATTTCTTATAATGCTTCTATAGTTAGTGCGCGTATGTTTCAGCATGATTATGACAATAATAGACTGAATTATCAGTAATATTACTAATGCTATACCTACAATCCATTTGTGTAATATTTTTGATATCATTGTAATATTGTTGTAACATTAAGGTGTACAATTATACTAAAAGGGAGTGATGATAATGAATAAAATAACTAAATTAACAATTGCAACAGGAATTTCTTTCGGAACAATTTTTGGCATTGTAGATTTTCCTGGTCAAGACAGTCATGAAGTTGAAGCAGCCACAACACCTTACTACACTTATAAAGGTTACACCGGTCATGACGGTAGTTTTATTTTAGATTCAGCTTTCATCAATGCTTTAGTGTATAAGAACGTTACAATGAATAATTATAGAATTGTTCAACCACAATCTTATGAAGGAAATATTTATACGCATAGAACTTCATATGATCAAACATTCTATTTCGGTGGAAAATATGAAGAAGAATATGCTGCAAGTGCTAAATTCCCGGTGAAAAAGCATCACATTTCAAAAGCACAAATTCTTAAAGCTTACGGAAATGATTATACTATAGAAGAAACTCGTAACGGAGATGAATATAGATTCCTAGTAGGTGGCAATCTTATCATATTTACAATAGATGATAATTACGTCACAACAGTTAATATTGGTGAGAATTTAAAATAGCATAAAGACATTGAATTATTATTTTTACAACTATATAATGAAACTAACTTAAATGAACGGAGGTGTTTTAGATGTTTCTTTTAGCTCAAAGTTGCAGATTTTTCGTAATCGTACGCAACAAATTTGCGGATGTTCTTCCAAAATTGGCGGAGTATGTCTTTTTTGAAGAAAAATATAGCTATAAGGAATGTCTAACACCAGCTTCCTTATAGACCGATTTTGGAGGAAGCAAAATGAATGTTATTAATATGTCTAAACTATCAAAGTCTTACACAGGTGATCTCATCTTTGAAGATATTAAATATGACTTGAATGAAGGAGATTGCGTTGGACTAGTTGGAAGAAATGGTGAGGGTAAGAGTACATTATTGAAATTGATGGCTGGTATCGAAGTGCCGACAGAGGGGCAAATAAGCTGGCAAAAGAACATTTCAATTGGATATCTAAACCAGTTACCACAGTATGAAGCAGATAAAGAAATTTATGAATGTTTATCAGAAGTATTTAAAGAAATCAATTACGTCTCTAAAAAAATGAAATTTTTAGAAGATGAAATGGCAAATAATACGGATGATTTAGAAAGTTTATTAAAACAATATGGCGCATTACAAGAAACATTTGAAGAAATAGGTGGGTATGAAAGGGATGCACTTATAAGAAGAGTTAGTCATGGTTTGAAAATTGATCAATTATTAAATCAAACTTGGGGGAACCTCTCTGGAGGAGAACGTACTAAAGTAGGACTCGCACAAATATTATTGCAACAACCTAAACTACTATTATTAGATGAACCAACCAATCATTTAGATATTTCATCTATTGATTGGTTAGCAGATTTTATTAAACAATATAATGGTGCAGTTATGATCGTGTCACATGATCGATACTTCTTAGATGAAACAGTCAATCAAATATTAGAAATCGATCAAGGACATCTGCACATTTATCACGGTAATTATAGTTATTTTGTGAAAGAAAAAGAAGCACGCATTATACGTGAATTTGAAGCATATCAAACACAACAGAAGAAAATTAAAAAAATGGAAGACTCCATTAAACAATTAAGATTGTGGGCGAGTCAAGCAAAGCCACCGAATGCTGCAATGTATAAACGTGCGAAAAGTATGGAAAAAGCATTAAATAGAATTAAAAGGTTAGAAAAACCTGTACTAGAAAATAAAAAAATGAATGTAAACTTAACAGAAGGACAGCGTGTCTCAAATGATGTAATTGAATTCAAAAAAGTTTCTAAAATGTATGAAGATATACTATTCGAAGATATCGATTTACTTATCAGAAGAAAAGAACACGTATCCATTATCGGTAACAACGGTACTGGGAAAAGTACATTATTAAAAATGATGATGCATCAAGTAGAACCAGACGATGGAGAAGTTCATTGTGCTTCAAACTTAAGAATAGGTTACTTATCTCAACATACGTTTGAAAATATAGAAAATCAAACAGTCATAGAAACTTTTAGGGATGTCGTGCATGTAACAGAAGGACAAGCAAGACACATACTTGCACAATTTATGTTCTATGGAGAAGATGTATTTAACAAAGTGGAAAGTTTAAGTGGTGGAGAAAAAATGAGATTAAGATGGGCACAAATCGTTAACCAAGACTTTAACGTGCTCATACTTGATGAACCAACAAACCATTTAGATATAGATTCAAAAGAAACAATAGAAGAAGCACTGTTAGAATACGAAGGTACCGTAATAGCCGTATCACATGATCGATATTTCTTAAATAAACTATTTGATATAACGTATTTACTACAAGATAAACAACTCACAAAATATGAAGGAAATTATGATTACGTAAAAGAGAAGTTATCATGATAAAAATAAAGCGACGCCAGGAAAAGGCGTCGCTTTTCATATTATATATAGGTTTTGTAAGGGGTTTGTATCGGATTTTGGACCGGCTAACGCTCAAGAGTGGAAAACAAGATCGTTAGCAAACGTGAACCAGCGCAAAAAATGAAAAAATGTCGTTCTAACGCTCAAGACTGCAAAACAAGATCGTTAGAAATTCTAACGTTCAAGAAACCGAAACAAGATCGTTAGCGCATGAGAATCAGCGCAAAAACAGAAAAAATATCGCTCTAACGCTCAAGAGTGGAAAACAAGATCGTTAGAAATTCTAACGCTCAAGAAACCGAAACAAGATCGTTAGAAATTCTAACGCTCAAGAAACCGAAACAAGATCGTTAGCGCAACATTTTTCATTTAAATTTAATGCGAAGTAAATCTATTTATAGCTGTTTCTAAGATGATTTGAACAAATCATGTTTCTAGTCTATTATATTTTTTAAGAAGTAACGATTTTATATGCTTATGTATAATCAAATAATTTTTTTATGCTATATTCAAACGTATATGTAAAATTAAATATATAGTTGGAATACAGAGAAGTCTAACGAATTCAACAGGCTGGTAACACTTACTTTTATCAGAAAGGGAGCGAGTATATATGAAGAAATTTTTAAAAATTAATGATTTTTATTTGATATTATCTTCTTTAGCTCTTACAAGAATTAGTGAATCTTTATTAGGAATAGCTGTATTGTGGAGCTTATATGTTTATACAGATTCAGTGTATTTAGTGGGCTTATTAACACTTTTTCAAGTTTTACCAATTATAATCTTTTCTTTTTATTCTGGTGCACTGGCTGACTATTATAATAATAAATCGATCTTAATTATAACGAATCTATCACGCTTTGTTCTTTTAATGGTATCAGGACTACTTTTTTATACTATTCAAAGTGATTTGTTAAACATTATATTGTTATACATATTAGTTTTTATTTTGGCTATACTAACTTCTTTTTATCTTCCAAGCTTCCAAGCAACAATTAAGAAAACGATAAGTAATCAAAAACTTATAAATGCTAATAGCTCGGTTGAATTTATCAAACATATTTGTAATATTTTCGGATTACTATTAGGGGGATTACTTGTTGATTCACTAGGATTAATTAACACACTTTTTCTAGGTGGCATATTATTTTTAGGTGGAGCAATACTTATGAAAATAGCATATATTCCAATTTTTTCTCAACAAATCATTGATAAAAAAATTAAAGGAAGTATATCAGAATCTTTTAGTTACTTAAGAAGAAGTTCAAATTTATTACAACAATCTATATATTATTTAATCATTATTAATATATCTGTTGCTCCTATTAGTTTAATATTTGTCTTAATGTCTGATCAATTAAAATTAGGATCAATAGGTTTATCTGTTTTAATGATTAGTTTTTCTATAGGCTCAATAATAGGAACAATTTGCGCATCATATATTTTAAAAATAGTAGAAGAAAGTAAAGTTAATTATTTATTAATCGTGATGTATTCAGTATTTGTGATATTTACAGTATTAATATCTAATACATTACTAGTAATATTATTAATATTTTTAACAGGTATAACTTCAAGTTTAAGTGTCATATTTATTAATACCTTTATTCAAAGAGAAACAAGTAATGAGTTTATAGGTAGAGTTAGTAGTTTTAGGTCACTAGCACTAAGAATACCACCTCCAATAATAGTTATGATATTTAGTTACTTAGTCGATATATTAAACATAGTTTACGCTGCAATTATTATAAATAGTATTACCATAATTTTAGCTACATTTGTATTTATAAAAAGACATAAAAAGATGGTTGGAAATGAATAACTCTTAATAATTAATATAAGAGACTGATCATTTTCAACCATTTATTTTATGTTTCAATAAAACAAGATCGTTAGCGCAACATTTTTCATTTAACTTTAATGTGAAGTAAATCTATTTATTGCTGTTTCTAAGATGATATCTTTTTCAAGTTCTTCTGGTGTCCATGGAATATAGTGGTCTACTGGTATACCTGTTTTTCCCATACTCTTACCTAAATCTACATTTCCGTCTTTAGAGTGTGGGACGCTTAATTTATATTTACCGTTAATATCGACAAACATAACATTACTATAATCGTTCATACCTTTAGTAGGTCTACCTATAATTTCAATGTTTTTAAATTCATGTGCAAATTTTACAAAGTTATCTCCTGAACTGCCGCATTCAAAGTCCGCTAGTACCTTTACATCTGGACAATTTTCTTGAATGCCTTTAATCGTATCAGGTTCTGGATTGTTATTGATATTAACAAGTCCTTTATCGTAGTTATCTTTAAATAATTTTAAAAATGATTTATATTCATCAAGATCATCTGAATCTGGTATCTGTTTTATGAGTTCAGAAATTGCATGTATTCTTTCATCGCAATATGCTTTTGTAAATCTATGATAATAAGGCGTATCATCAGTTATTGTAATACTTTCGCTTGTTAAATAAGGTAATAACTTTAAATAAGCTAAATCTGAACCACCGCGATTACCTCGCACATCAATAATGATTTGTTTCGCATTTAAAAGTAGTTTTTTATGCTTATCTATTAAGTTAGAGATTTTTAAATGATCAATAAAGTCGGTAAATTTTAAATAAATATAGGTATGTTTATTTTCGATAATGTATGATTGTTCAAAGAAATCCGGTTTATCCTTTTGTAAAATAGATATTTCTTTAGAATCGGATACGATATATTTATATTTTTTAAGTACGTCTGACCATTCCATTCTTTCTGGGTTACTGGATTTTAATAAATCATGATCATTTTCAAGTATATATTTGATTGAGTAAGAACCTAAATTATGAATAACAGTACCCGTAGGAATTTGTGAATTTCTGGAGTCTATCACATATAATTGATCATTATGTAATTGAACTCTAATATTTGGATAAAGTCCGTTAAGTTCAACTAATTTAAGATGTGGATCGTGAAATTTATTCAAATATTTAGTCATGTAAAAATAAAATTCTTCTTCACTAATATTAGAAATTTTAGATGGAAATTGTGTTATAAGTTCTTTTTTATCAAAGTAACCTGCATATTCATTAATGAGTTGATTTTCAATGATGTTAAATTCTTTTAATGTCATATGATGCACTCCATTCATTTTAATATAGTTGAATATTGTTTTTCCCTTCCCCACACTACATCTTCCTACGATTTCAAATAGTATAGACTGAATTCTAAGTCGTTTAATAAGTGTTCTTTCATGAGTTCTATTGCCGCTTCGGTTTGTCTTTTTTCTAGCATTTCTGCTATTTTTTGATGTTCTTCTATAAGACATGGGCGTTTTTTATTGATAACTGTTTTGCTGAATAGGTATATATAACTTTTTAATTTACTATACGTATCTATTATAAAACTATTTTTTGTGGCGCTCATGATTTTTTGATGGAATTGATCGTTGATTTGTATGATTTCTTCTTCTGTTTTGTCGTCTCCGATTGTTGCGTAACTTTTTAATTCTTCGATATCGTCTTGTGTGAATACGATACTCGCTTTTTTGATTGCGTGTGTTTCTATTAAAATACGCATCTCAAAGATATTTCGATATTCTTCTACTGTTGGTACATAAATATAACCATCTCTTATGAAGTATTCTAATTCTAGTTGTTTTATAGCTTCTCTTATCGGTGTTCTACTAACATTATATCTTTGTGCAAGTTTACTTTCTGTTATTTTTTCATTTTGCGTTAAGTCACCATTTATAATGTCATTTCTTATTTTTTGATATATGGATAATTCCTTATTTGCCATCGTTTTCACCTCGTTAACTTCATCTTACTATAAAAAAATTTGAAATAAAATGTATACATTTATTAAATTTTGGTATACAATACCTGTAAACGTTTACAGAAAAGGAGCATAAAAATGAAAATTGGATTTGTTGGATTAGGTATTATGGGTAAGCCAATGGTGAAAAACTTAATCAAAGCTAATAAAGAAGTATTAGTGAATGATTTAAATAAAGAAGCTGAAAAAGAGGTAGAAGCATTAGGTGCGAAAGTTGTAACTATTGAAGAAATGGCTAGAGATGCCGAAGTGATGATTACAATGTTGCCTAATGGCGCTATTGTTAAATCAGTTTTATACAGTGGTGAAACGACCGTATTAAACCAAAGTGAAATTAATGTCAAAATGGTTATTGATATGAGTTCTTTAACACCTAATGAATCTTTAGAAATTAGTAAAGTACTTGAAGAAAAAGATATTCAGTATGTAGATGCACCAGTTAGTGGAGGAGAACCACTTGCGATTACAGGAGAATTAGCTGTAATGGTTGGTTGTGATGAAGGTTTATTAGAAGATATTAAAGAAGTGCTTCGTCCAATTGCTGGATCTGTTGTAAGAGTTGGTCATGTTGGTTCTGGTAGTGTCGTTAAATTGGCGAATCAAATTATCGTGAATACAAATATTGCAGCATTGTCTGAAGCGGTTGTACTCGCTAAGAAATTTGATATAGATTTGACAGAAATGCATGAAGCAATCAAAAATGGTTTAGCAGGTTCAGCAGTTATGGAAGCGAAATTCCCTAAAATGATTGAACAAGATTATAAACCAGGTGGCACTTTAAACATTAATTTAAAAGACTTAAAAAATGTATCGTCAACAGCAGATACAGCAGGTTTAACTTTACCAGTTGTTAATCAAATTAAAGAAATTTATAAATCAGAAGTTGCACAAGGTAATGGTTTAAATGACCATTCAGGTATCATTCAATACTTCGAAAAAATCAATAATATGTAGGTGATAATGATGTTAACAAAAGATTTAATAAATGAATTTAAACATGATGATATAAACAAACATTTACCAGATTTAAAATATAAAATTATTGTACTAGATGATGATCCTACAGGCACTCAAACAGTTAAAGATTTACCTGTATATACGAAGTGGACTGAGGAATGGATTGAAGATGGTTTTCTTCAATCCCATAATATGTTTTACATTTTGACGAATTCTAGAGCGTTAAATGAACAAGAGACGATTTCTTTACACCAAGAGGTAAGCGCTAACATACAAAAAGTAGCTAATAAATTGGATATACCTTATTTAATTATTAGTAGAGGAGATTCTACATTAAGAGGTCATTTCTATTTAGAACCTAAAGTGTTAAGTGAATCTAGTGACCAAGATTTTGATGCTGTATTCTATATTCCAGCTTTCTTTGAAGGCAATAGATATACATATGAAGGCATTCATTACCTTAAAGAAGGCGAGCAATATATCCCAGTATCTGAAAGTGAATTTGCACAAGATACAACATTTGGATTTAAGTCTAAACATATGAATGACTTTATAAGCGAAAAAAGTTATGGCGAAGTTCAATCTGACGAAGTTTATCACATCACATTAGAATATTTACGACAAAGAGATAAAGAAACGATTTTTAATGTATTTTCAAATTTAAATGACTTTGATCAAGTCGTAGTAGATGCTGTAAATGATGAGGATATGGATTTCTTTGTAGCTTGTCTGACTGAATTTTTAGCACAACATGATAAACGCTTTATCTTTAGAACAGCGGCATCTTTTGTTAAAGCAATTTGTGAAACACCTGGAGAAATTATCAATTTAAATTCTTATAAAGAAAATGATAATGGTGGCATTATTGTTGTTGGTTCACATGTTAAAAAGTCATCAGACCAACTGAAATATTTATTAGACCATTCATTTATTAGTGAAATAGAATTTGACGTTACGCAAATAGCGTCATCCAATTTACAAGCTTATGTTGATGACATTACACAACTCGTTGAGCGATATATTGATAACGGAGAAGATGTTGTCATTTATACGTCAAGAGATGTTATTAGAACTGAGAACTTGCAACATAATTTAAGTATTTCTACTGCTATTTCAAATAGTTTAGTATCAATCGTTTCAAATTTAGATGTACAACCGAAGTTTATTATCGCTAAAGGTGGTATAACTTCAAGCGATGTTGCGACAAAAGGATTAAAAATTGAAAAAGCAAAAGTCATCGGTCAAATTACACAAGGGGTTCCAGTATGGCTAACAGGTCCTGAAGCGAAATATCAAAATATACCTTATGTTATATTCCCAGGAAATGTCGGAGATGAAGAAACTTTAAGCAGTGTATATGAATTAAATCGTTAAATATATAAAGAGAGAGGGATTTAAATGTTGGGAGAGTACTGGCCACTGGTTAGTGTTGTAATTGGTGTATTAATTTTATTAGCGCTTATTATGTACTTTAAATTAAATACGTTTGTTGCTTTAATTATCACTTCAATGTTAACAGGTATTATTTTAGGTATGCCACTTGATAAAATTGTGGAAATCATTGAAAAAGGTATGGGCGATACACTCGGTCATATTGCGATTATTTTTGGATTAGGTTCGATTTTAGGTAAGTTATTATCTGACGGTGGTGGTGCAACAAGAATTGCAGATACACTGATTAATACGTTTGGTAAAAAATATGTAACTTGGGCAATGATTATTGCATCATTTATTATCGGGATATCTTTATTTTTAGAAGTTGCATTTGTATTATTAATTCCTTTAGTGTTTACGTTGGCTAAAAGAATGAAAATTTCTAATTTACAAGTTGGTATTCCAATGGCAACTTCAATTGCTGTAACGCATGGATTTCTACCGCCACATCCAGGTCCAGTAGCGATATCAGAAGCGGTTAATGCCAATATTGGAGAAGTATTGATGTATGGTCTTATCATTGGTGTACCTTTAGCAATCGTAGTCGGTGGTATCTTCCCTAAATTTGCTTATGCTATTGCACCTGTAGCATTTGAAAAGAAAGGGAACACAGCAAGTATAGGTAAAATGAATGATTTTAGTAATGAAAAATTACCGAACTTTGGTATTAGTTTATTAACAGCATTATTCCCAGTTATTTTAATGTTATTTGCTACAGTAGTCCAACTTATAACTGGTCATGATCAAGAACCAACAAACTGGTTTGAATCTATCGTGTACTTACTTGGTTCATCTGTTACAGCAATGTTATTAGCTGTATTATTTGCGATATATTCAATGGGTATTAAACAATCTAAGAATATGACAACGATTATGAAATCATTTGAAGAAGCTATTGGACCAATAGCAATGTTACTTTTAATTATTGGTGGGGGCGGTACATTTAAACAAATCCTCATTGATGGTGGTGTTGGTGACACAATTTCAGAAATATTCCACGGTACAGAAATGTCACCAATTTTTCTAGCATGGTTAGCTGCTGCTTTATTAAGAGTAGCACTTGGTTCAACGACAGTAGCAGCAATATCTTCAGTAGGTATTGTATTACCATTATTACAAGCATCAGATGTGAATATTTCACTTGTCGTACTTGCGATTGGTGCAGGTAGTATATTCTGCTCACATGTAAACGATGCAGGATTCTGGATGTTCAAAGAATACTTTGGTTTAACAATTAAAGAAACGTTCTTAACATGGACACTTCTAGAATCTGTACTTTCTGTATTAGGTTTGATATTAATATTAATCGTCAATTTAATTGTATAATTTTAAAAAAGGCTGGGACATACGAATATGTCTCGGCTTTTACTTTTTTCATTATTACAAATTAATGTACAAAAGTTGGATTAAAAGGTAATATGGTAGCGATTACATTAATAAAGGAGCATGATTATGTGGATTGATATTACACAACAATTGACGAACAATATTGCACACTGGCCAGGTGATGAGCCATTTCATTTTAAACTTTCAGCGACTAAAGAAGAAACGGGTTCTGTAAATATTGGTAGTATTTCAACAAGCACACATATAGGCACACATATGGATGCGCCATATCACTTTGATGAAGAAGGTATCAAGATTCATGAAATTGACGTCAATCGTTTAATTGGCGATGCAACATTGATTGAAATTATGGATGAAACTTTAATCACCCAGGAAATACTCAAGAAATATGAGATTAAAGGGACGATTATAATGATTAAGACTAAAACAGAAGCACATTCTGAAGTGTTTCCAGAGTCAGTACCTGTCTTAACAGAAGATGCCATTCAATATTTATCTTCAATAGGGATTAAAGTATTTGGAATTGATGTGCCATCAGTAGATGATATCGACTCTAAAACTTTAGACAATCATCATGCATTTAATCAATACGACATCATTAATATTGAAAATCTATTATTAGAAAATGTATCAGAAGGTTATTATAACTTCATTGGATTACCTTTAAATATAGTAGGTGCAGACGGTTCGCCAATAAGAGCGATCATTTCTAAAAAGGGGGAGTAGTTGTGAGCGAATTTCAAGATGAATCACTTAAAGGGGAAAGTGTGAAGACGGATTTTTCGAAGGACATGACTTATAGTGAATATTTAGGTTTAGATAAAGTATTATCAGCACAACATACATTAACAGATGCGCACGATGAGAAATTATTCATAATTGTCCATCAAGTATCAGAACTGTGGATGAACTTAATTATTCATGAATTAAATTCTGCAAGTGATGATATTAAATCTGATCAATATAAACAAGCATTTAAAAAATTAGCTCGTGTAGGTAATATACAAAAACAACTCATTCAAGTATGGGAAGTATTATCAACCATGACACCAAGTGATTATTTGAAATTTAGAGATGACTTAGGGAATTCTTCAGGATTTCAATCTTTTCAAAATAGAATGATTGAATATAGCTTAGGATATAAAACAACACACGCTTTAAAAATCTATGAAAAAGACCCAAATATATATCAGCAGTTGAAAACACAACTAGAACGACCAAGTATTTATGATGAAACAATTAAAGCAGTACATAGAGCAGGATTTAACATAGATTCCGAAGTGTTAAATAGGGAAGTTACGCAAAATTATATGCGGAATGATTCAGTGAAAGAAGCTTTTAAAGCAATATATTTACAATCAGACGCATACTTTGAATTGTATGAACTACTAGAGAAATTAACAGATGTAGAAGATAGATACAGTCAGTGGCGATTTAGACATATGAAGACCGTACAAAGAATAATAGGATTCAAAACAGGAACAGGTGGAAGTTCAGGAGTAAATTATTTAAAACGGGTTATTGACCAGAACTTCTTCCCAGAATTGTGGGAATTGCGTACAGAATTATAAGTTGGGAATAGGAGTGTAGGGATTTTCAGGCCGATAAAATAAATTACCGGTCCAGAAATAGAAAATATGGACCGATAAATAAAATTACCGGTCCAGAAATGAAAAATATGGACCGATAAAAAATATTACCGGTCCAGAAATAGAAAATATGGACCGATAAATAAAATTACCGGTTCAGAAATAAGAAATATGGACCGATAAATAAAATTACCGGTCCAGAAATGAGAAATATGGACCGATAAAAATAAATACCGGTCCAGAAATGAAAAATATGGACCTATAAAATCAATTACCGGTCCAGAAACAAAAATGAAGCTGAGGCAATGACCGTTGCCTCAGCTTTCTGCTTTTAAAGTCCTTCTAAGTCTAGCTCATTTCGCTATCTTTAACATCTGTTATAAACATATGTCCTGGTGCATGCGTAATCATGATGTCTGGTTTGGCATCTAATGCGACAGACTGTGGTGTTACACCGCATCCCCAGAATACAGGAACTTCTCCGTCTTTAATTGTTACAGCTTCACCGAAATCAGGTTGGTCAATGTTTCCGATACCGATTTCACTTGGATTTCCAATATGTATTGGTGTACCGTGTACTTCTTTGAAATGTGTTGTGATTTCAGTAGCTTTAATTGCTTCTGCCATCGTCATAGGTCGCATGCTTACTGTAATGTTTCCTTTAAAAGTACCACTTGGTTCAGCTGGTATATTTGTGATGTACATCGGCACGTTATGATTTTCTTCTATATGACGTACTGGAATGCCCGCTTCAAGCAAAGCATGTTCAAATGTAAAGCTACATCCAATCAAGAAGCTGACCATATCTTCTGTATACAACGCTTTAATATCTTCGTATTCTTGTACGAATTTGCCATCTTTATAAAGTCTGTACAATCCAACATCTGTTCTAATATCCGCTTCTTTTCCATATTTACTAAATGACGGCGATCCTACTTCGGATACATCAAGTAATGGACATGTCTTCGGATTTTTAAAGCAAAATTTCAAAAAATCATAAGCATATTTAGAAGGCAAGATGACGACATTTGCTTGGACATACCCTTTAGCCATCCCACTAGTTGGTCGTGTTAATGCGCCTTGTCTTATACTTGCTCTAATTTCCTCTGGTGATGCAGTTTGTAAATTCATGATATTATCCCCTTTCTGCATGGTTCTCCTTATTATATCATTTAAACATTATTCCGAGATTTCTAACAATCATATGGTAAAATATTTGTTGGTATGAACGTATAGAAAAGTAAAGAAACGATAGGTGTTTATATGTTAAATTTATTTGTCTTATTATTAGAACGTGTTGGTTTAATTATACTCGTTGCCTACATATTAATGAATACCACGTATTTTAAAAATATGATGGGTGAACGCGAAAAATGGTATGTAAAATGGCGATTGATCATTGTATTTTCATCATTTGCATTGCTATCTAATTTTACAGGTGTCGCGATTCATAATGGTGAAATTGTATCGAGTATGATTTATTTACATCTCGGACCAGAAGTGTCACTTGCGAATACACGTGTGTTAACAATAGGCGTTTCAGGGTTGATAGGTGGACCATTTGTAGGTCTGTTCGTAGGTGTGCTATCAGGTATATTTAGAGTTTATATTGGCGGTGCTGATGCATATACATATTTAATATCATCTATCGTCATTGGACTTGTCGCAGGTTACTTTGGTGCACAAGCAATGAAGTCAAAAAGTTATTTATCCGTGAAACAAAGTGCATTAGTAGGTGCATCTACGGAAGTTATTCAAATGATTTGTATATTGATATTCTCATCGCAAAAAGCAGATGCATGGGAACTTGTTCAACTTATTGCATTGCCGATGATTATCATTAATGGATTAGGTACTGCGATATTTATGTCTATAATTATTTCGACAGTTAAACAAGAAGAACAAATGAGAGCCATCCAAACGCATGATGTATTAAAGCTCGTCAATCAGACATTGCCTTATTTTAAAGAAGGATTAACAGAATCATCTGCACATCAATCAGCAAAAGTTATCAAAGATCTCATGAAAGTTTCTGCTGTTGCTATTACAAATAAGACGCATATATTGGCGCATGTTGGTGTAGCTAGTGATCATCACACACCTGATAAGACCATCATTACTGATTTATCTAAAGCAGTTATTGAAACTGGTCAACAAAAAGAAGTCTATTCTAGTAAAGATATAGGGTGTCAACATCCGAACTGTCCTCTTGAAGCGGCGATTGTTATTCCATTATATGTACATGATGATATTGTAGGGACATTGAAGTTGTATTTTACAGATCATCATGATTTAACATTTGTAGAGAAACAACTAGCTGAAGGTTTAGCTAAAATATTCTCTAGTCAGTTAGAACTCGGTGCTGTTGAAACACAACGAAAATTATTACAAGATGCTGAAATTAAGTCGTTACAAGCTCAAGTTAATCCGCATTTCTTCTTTAATTCGATTAATACGATTTCAGCATTAGTTCGAATTGATCATGAGAAAGCACGTCAATTGTTATTACAATTGAGTCATTTCTTCCGTTCGAATTTACAAGGTGCGAGAAACAATACGATTACAATTGAAAAAGAATTAGAACAAGTACGCGCTTATATTGCTTTAGAGCAAGCAAGATATCCCGATCACTTCAAAATTGAATTTGATATACCCGAAGAACATTATTCTGCACTTGTGCCACCTTTTGTTATACAAATATTAGTAGAGAATGCAATTAAACATGCCTTTACAAGTAGAAAAGAAGACAATCGCATTTGGGTTAAAGTGAGTCGTAATCATCAATCGATTCAACTATGTGTAAGAGATAACGGGCAAGGAATACATGAAGATAAAATTGCTATTTTAGGTAAGACAACAGTTGCCTCTCAGTCAGGAACTGGAAGTGCGTTAGAGAATTTAAATAGAAGATTAACAGGATTATTTGGAAATCATGCAGAATTACAATTTGATTCAAGTGATAAAGGAACGAAAGTATGTACGATTATTCCACACAAATATCGAGAGGAGGAAATGTAATGCATGCGTTAATTGTTGATGATGAACCATTAGCACGTAATGAACTGAAATATTTATTGAATCAAATTGGTTCATTTAGTCAAATTGAAGAAGCAGAAAATGTTGAAGAAACTTTGGAACAACTATTGTCGCACGAATTTGATGTTATATTTTTAGATATTAATTTGATGGAAGAAAGTGGCTTAGATTTAGCGAAGAAAATCAACAAAATGAAACATGTTCCGCATATTATCTTTGCGACTGCTCATGACACATATGCTGTACAAGCATTTGAATTAGAAGCAACAGACTATATTTTGAAGCCTTTTGAGAAAGCAAGAATTGAACAAGCGATTAATAAAATTACGAATATCGAAACACAACAATCAGTTGAGCCGAAACCGGTCAATCACGATGAAGTCTTGCCTATTGAAATTGATGATCGTATTTATGTATTGAATGTAGATGATATTATTGCGATATCTGTCAATCAAGGTATTACGACGATTAATACGACTGACAATGAATATACGACAAACGAGCCACTCAGTTTCTACGAGAAAAAGCTCAGTCACGCTAAATTTATTCGTATTCATCGCGCAAGTATTATTAATAAATGGCATATACAATCGGTTGAACATTGGTTTAATTCGACGTATCAAGTGACGTTGACGGGGAATATCAAATTACAAGTCAGTCGATCATATATGAAGTCGTTTAAATCAGAAATAGGGTTAGTATAATTTTCAGAGCATAGATTTTGTAACTTAGAGGTCAATTATTGCATTTCGCATTGAAAACGCTTTAAAAAATGATTTTCATATTAAGATAACCTTAAGAGATTACTTCGGGAGGTTGTCAAAATGAAAAAAGTCAATAACTTCTTTCATCAAGTATTAACAATATCAATTGTATTATTAATTTCACATGTCATAGAAAGCTTTATGCCTATACCAATGCCGGCATCAGTTATCGGATTAGTACTAATGTTTATCGCATTGACAACAGGTATTATCAAGTTAGAACAAGTAGAAGCGGTTGGTACAGCATTGACGAATAATATCGGATTCTTATTCGTTCCAGCGGGTATTTCAGTGATCAACTCATTAGGTATTTTAAGTACGAGTCCAATACTTATCATATTACTAATTATTATTTCTACAATTTTATTACTTGTTTGTACGGGTATCTTTTCACAAATGATCATTAAACCAAGTGAAAAATCAGCTAAACGTACGAAAGAAATTAACAATAAACGCGTGGCAGGTGATTATGCATGATGGAACATTTAGGCCTTAATACACCATATTTCGGTATCGGATTATCTGTAATATTATTCTTAGTCGGTACTTATTTATTTAAAAAAACAAATGGATTCTTCTTGTTTGCGCCATTATTTTTCAGTATGGTTGGTGGCATTGTATTTTTAAAAGCGACAGGCATACCATATGAAAATTACAAAATAGGTGGAGATATTATTAATTTCTTCCTAGAACCAGCAACAATTTGTTTCGCAATTCCTTTATACAAAAAACGTGAAGTACTTAAAAAACATTGGCATCATATCATGGGTGGTATTGCAATTGGAACAGTAGCAGCACTTGTTATTATTTATATTGTAGCGAAAGCATTCCAATTTGGTGATGATATTATCGCATCAATGTTACCACAAGCAGCAACAACTGCAATTGCATTGCCAGTTTCAGAAGGTATTTCAGGTATTAAAGAACTCACATCATTAGCCGTGATTTTAAATGCCGTTATTATTATGGCATTAGGAAATAAATTATTGAAACTCTTTAATATTACAAATCCGATTGCAAGAGGATTAGCCTTAGGTACAAGTGGACACACACTCGGTGTCGCAGCAGCAAAAGAATTAGGTGAAGTAGAAGAATCAATGGCCAGTATTTCACTCGTTCTTGTTGGTATCGTAGTCGTAGCAGTCGTTCCATTCTTTGTTATGTTCTTATTATAGAAAAAATGACAAGCGCCAGTAACATGTTTATGTTACAGGCGCTTTTCGTTTTATTTATCTACTAAAATCCATCTAGATAATATAAATGTTATTGGAATTGTAAAAATTAATCCGATAAATGGTGCAAAAGTTTCGTTTACATGAAGTAACTGTACAAACACAAATAATAATAATGTTTGTAATCCCATATTTACAACTTGTGTAATAGGAAATTGAATGAATTTTTTTACGGTAGGTTGAACACGATAAACAAAATAACAATTCAAATAAAATGAAATGATAAAGCTTATTATGAAACTCAATATATGACTCACTAAATATTGAATGTCGAACACTTTTAATAATAATAAATATATCCAGTAATAATTAACTGTATTGATGCCACCTACAAGTATAAATCGAATGATTTCTCCGTGTTTCTTGGACATATAGCTACTCCTTAAGTACGCAATTTATTATACGACCAGGCCACGTTTAGTACTATATTGTTCGTATAAATGATCTTGTGCAATTTCTTCTAAAATCTCAACGACTTTATAGACTTCTTCATATGATGTATATAAAGCAATAGGTGCTAATCGAATCACATTCGGTTCTCTAAAATCTGGAATCACACCTTTATCTTTCAACGCTAAACTGATTCTATATGCTTCATCATGTACTAAACATACATGTCCACCTCGTTTAAAATCATCACGTAAGTTCCCAACTGAATAACCATAGTCAGTTAACTTTTCATCAATTAAATACATTAAGTATGACGTAATATGAAGTGATTTCGTTCTAATAGCATGCATACCAACTTCGTTGAAAATGTTAAGCACACCTTCTAATGGTGCCATAGATAGAATATTTGGTGTTCCAACTTGCCACCCTGAAGCATCTCGTTGATGTTCAAATGTATGATTAAGTTGGAATTGTGTTTCGTCTTTATTCCCAAACCAACCGGCAGTACCAGGACTGCGATTAAAGTGTTTCTTATTGATATATAAGCCAGCAGTTGAACCAGGTCCACCTGATAAATATTTATATGTACACCATACAGCAAAGTCTGCATCAATTTGGGCTAAGTCCATTTCAATCGCACCGATTGCATGACATAAGTCCCATCCAATGATGATTTGACGTTCCTTCGCAGCCATTGTTATTTTTGCCATGTCTAATACTTGAGCACTTCGATAGAGTACAGTAGGCAATAGAACAAGTGCAATATCATCCGTCATTGCTTCAATAATGGCATTTTCATCAATGAATACACCATCTGAACTTTTAACAACTTTAACTGCATCGTTTGGATCTAATCCTTTTAGACGCACTTGACTATCTACTGCATAACGATCAGTAGGGAAGTTTAAGTCATCAACTAATATTTTGTATTTATCTTTAGTCGGTTCGTAAAAAGTACTAATAGCTTGATGTATATTGGATGTCGTGCTACCAACTACTACAACTTCTTCAGGACTCGCACCAATTAATGGCGCCATGTTTGAAGCAATGTGCTTAGAATAATGATAATATTTGCTGTCTTCAATATTCCAAATTTTGATGCCTTCTTTTTTCCAATCTTCTAACGCATTGAGTAATGATGCCTCAGCATCTTTAGAAGCAAGACCTAAAGAATTCCCATCCATGTAAATTTCGTTAGGTTGTATATAAAATCGATCACGAACATGATGTAACACATCCGCTTTATCCAAAGCTTCGGCAAATTCTTTTGTTGTATTAAATGAAGTATCCATTTGTTCATCCCCTTATAAATAATGAATCATTCTTTAAATATAATTGTATACTTTCCATGTAAAAGTCACAAAGATAATGATATTTGGGATGGGTGGATGTAGGAATGTGGGTGTGGGCAGAAAGTGAGGAGGTAGGATTGTAGTTTTCAGGCCGATAAATAAAAATAGAGACCCGGAAATGGAGTTTTCAGGCCGATAAAATAAAATAGCGACCCGAAAATTGGATTTCCCGGCCGATAAATAAAATTAGCGACCCGAAAATGGAGTTTCTGGACCGATAAAAATAATTACCGGTCCATATTTTGTATCTCAGTCATCAATTATTCATTTTGACTACTAGTCTTGCGGCGTCTCCTTTTGCTAGTCGGTCGAATCCTTCATTAATTTCATCTAGAGGCAGCGTGTCTGTTAGTAATGAATCAATATCTAAGCGACCTTGTTTATAAAGTGCGATAAATCTAGGTATATCTCTCATTGGTACACAGCTACCTACATATGAACCTTTAATAGTTCTTTCTTCCGCCGCTAAAGTAACTTGTGGAAATGAAAATTCATGTTTAGGGTCTGGTAATCCGGTTGTAACTGTTGAACCTCCACGTTTAGTGATTTTGTATGCAACTTCCATTGCTGGCACGACACCGGCAGTTTCAAATGCATACTCAACGCCACCTTTTACATAAGCTTTAACTTGTTCAACAACATCATCGTCTCCTGAATTAAAAGTTGCAGTTGCACCGAGTTTTTTAGCTAATTCAAATTTGCCTGGATTAATATCTAATGCAATGATTTCTCCTGCTCCAGCTAATTTAGCGCCTAAAATTGCATTCAAACCGATACCGCCTAATCCAACAACTGCGACTGAGCTGCCTGGTTTTACTTGTGCTGTATTAATAACTGCACCTATACCTGTAATAACAGCACATCCAAATATGGCTACTTTTTCAAAAGGAATGTCTTTATCAACTTTAACAATAGAGTGTTGTGAAACAACAGCATAATCTGCAAAGCCAGAAACGCCTAAGTGATGATGCATATTATCTTCATCATTATGTAGTCTTATGCCGCCATCAAGTAGTTCTCCTTGCTCATTAGAAGCAGCGCCATTCTCACATAGTGCAGGTCTACCTTCACTACATGGTAGACAATGACCACAGTTTGGAATAAATGTACAGACAACATGATCACCAACTTCAAAGTTTGTTACGTTGTCTCCAATTTCAATGATTTCTCCTGCAGCTTCATGTCCAAGTGCCATAGGAGTAGGGCGTGGTCTACTTCCATTAATAACAGATAAATCTGAATGACATAAACCTGCCGCTCCAATTTTAATGAGCACTTCATTTTGATTCGGTTTATTTAATTCAAGTGTTTCAATTTTTAACGGTTTACTTTCTGAATATGGACTAGGTAAACCCATTTCGTGCAATACTGCTGCTCGTGTCTTCATTAGCTTTCACTCCTATATGATTAACATTATTCGTAATATCCATCTGTTGATTTTCTAAAGCCTTCAAATTGATTGCCATCATGGCCGAACCAAATTTGTGCATTTTTCTCTTTAGCGAGTCTTTTAATCTTTTCAACAGATCTTGCCCAACCAATTGAATCATATAAAATACCAGGTGGCTTTAAAATGTCTCCCATACTTTCAGCTGTGTAAATAGCATCTGAAGCCAATATCAGTGTACCGAGTTCCTGAGTTTCTACTTCCAGTCCAATCATGCCCCATGCATGACCACTACCAAAATTCAGTACTTTAACTCCTTTAACAATTTCTAAATTATCTTCATAAGGTTTAATCGTTTTCCATGATAAATCATTTTTAATCCATGCATCAATATCCGCCCAAATATAAGCACCAGCTTTTTGGTTACGCGCATAAGTTTGCATCGTTCCATTAAGTTCATCATCATGCACAATTACAGTTGCGTTTGTAAAATATTCAAGACAACCTGCATGATCTAAATGAAGGTGAGAAGCTACGACATAATCAACTTCGCTTGGATCGACATTAATTTGTTCAAGTCTATTAGGTAAGTAGCAAGATTCATCAGCAGTATACGGGAATGCTTTTTGAGTTTGGTTAATCCATCTACCGTTTTCCCCCATAGAGTTAGGATTACAAGCTGTGTCGAACAAAATCTTTGCTTCAGGATGATCAATAAATACGGTGTAAATAGGGAATTCAAACATTTCATTAGGTGCATTAGGATTATCCAAAGTAGCTTGATTAGACCCAGCAATCATTAGATTCTTGTCCATTCTCATACGACCATTGTCGAGCACATAAAGCCTTATTCCTTGATTATTTACATTTACCATAAATCATCACCTCAATCTTTAGTGTATAATTACATTATAGTTGTAATCGTTTTCAAGAACAAACAAAAAGACAAATGTATTAGAGATTGAATAGGGTGATGAGGTTTGAATATGGACCGATAAAAAAATTTACCGGTCCAGAAAAGAGAAATATGGACCGATAAAATAAATTAGCGGTCCAGAAAAGAGAAATATGGACCGATAAAAAAATTTAGCGACCTGAAAACGGGATTTGCAGGCCGATAAAAATAATTATCGACCCGAAAACAGGATTACCAGGCCGATAAAAATAATTATCGACCCGAAAACAGGATTACCAGGCCGATAAATAAAAATAGCGACCCGGAAATCGAAATTTCCGTGGTCGCTTCATCTTTGTTAAACGAGTTTCTTCCTAATACTACCTGATATAAAATCAACTACTGCTACCATTATGACTAAACCTATTAATATTATGCCTACTCGATCCCAAGTTCGAGTTTGCAATGCAAATATTAATGGTGTACCGATACCGCCAGCTCCGATTAAACCGAGTATTGAAGCGGATCTTAAGTTTAACTCAAATCGATATAATACTAATGATATGTATGAAGGTAGTATTTGTGGTACTACTGCAAACATAAGTGTCTTAATCGAATTGGCGCCACTTGCTACGAGTGATTCTGTTGGGCTTAAATCTAGATTCTCTAGATCTTCAGCGAACAATTTACCCATCATACCTATAGAATGAATACCTAGTGCAAGTACACCTGAAAATGAACCTGGACCTACAGCTTTAATAAAGATAATAGCCATAACAATTTCAGGAAACACTCTTATAACACTCAAAATAAATTTACTAATACTAGAAACAGGTTTAAATTTAACCATGTTTTTAGCAGCAATAAATGCAAGTGGTATAAATAAAATGGCTGATAAAAATGTACTAATAACAGCAATTGCAAATGTTTCTAATAAACCTCTTAGAAGGTCCTCACCTTCAGGAATATATACATAATTCCAATCAGGATGAAATAATCCATCTACAATAGATTTCATAATTGTTCCTGACTGTGATTTGATTTCGAAAGCGGGTAATCCTACAAAAGCCCAAATTAATAATACGACAAGAATGATACTTGTAATCCATCGAGAAATAATGGATTTGCGTTGTCTTTCCGGCTTTAACTGATAATGAGTTTGTGTCATATTAATTTTTCCCTCACTTTCGTACTTACTAAGTCAATGATTACAACAATAACAAGTGTTACAAGAATGATTGTTAATGTCTTAGGATATTGGAAAAGACCTAATGTTTGATCATAATACAGACCAATACCACCAGCACCTACTAAACCTAATACTGCTGCTGCTCTTATGTTAATTTCGAATGCGTATAATACATAAGACATATATGGTGCAATAGCTTGTGGGATTATCGCATATGTAATCCATTTTAATTTATTTGCACCAACTGCAGTCATAGCTTCTAAAGGACCATCATCAATACTTTCTAATGATTCATACATCAATTTACATATGATACTAATAGATAAAATGATGATTGCGAGTACCCCTGGAATTTGACCAATACCAAAAATTGCAACGAATACTGCTGCAAGTAATAAGTCAGGGATTGTTCTTACAATATTCAAGATAAATCTACAAGGATAAGTTATCCAACTTGAACGAATAACATTTCGTGCACAGAGTATTGAAATAGGAATTGAAAGTAGACCACCTATAAATGTCCCTACAACTGCCATTCGAATGGTATCTAGCATTGGTTTAGTGATACTAGAAATATAACTTAAATCTGGTGGAACCATACTTTTGAACAGTTCGACCATTTGTGGAATACCATACATTAAATCACCAATACTAAAGTTCGTAAACATGAAACTCCAAACGACTAATATAGCGACGATAATGATTGATAAAACAACTTTTAAAGAAGTCTTACGACGTAAGTAAGGTTCAAAGCGTTCTTGGTTAGAGTCCATTTACTGCACCCCTAACTTCTCGTCATTTTTAATATGGCGTCCATAAATTTCGGCAAATGTTTCATCCGTTGCTTCTGAAGCCGGACCATCATAAACTAATTCACCAGCACGTAGTCCAATAATTCTAGTACCGTATTCTTTTGCTAAATCTACGAAATGCAGGTTGATGATAATCGTGATACCTAATTCTTCGTTAATACGCTTTAAGTCATCCATAACTTGTTTCGTTGTAAGTGGGTCTAATGACGCGACAGGTTCGTCTGCAAGGATGATAGACGATTCCTGACATAAAGCACGTGCAATAGAAATACGTTGTTGTTGACCACCAGATAATTCATCAGAACGGTTATACGCTTTTTCTAGTATATTTACTCTATCTAATGACTCTAATGCTTTTATCTTATCTTCTTTCGGAAATAAACCGAGTACCATTTTCCAAGTAGGGTGGTATCCGACTCTACCACTCAACACGTTTCTAATAACAGATGATCGTTTTACTAAATTGAAATGTTGGAAAATCATACCTATATTGCGGCGCATCATCAGTAATTCTTTACCTGATGCTTTAGAGATGGATTTACCATCAATTAAAATATCGCCTTCAGTAATATCATGTAAACGATTGATTGAACGTAGTAGGGTAGATTTACCAGCACCTGATAAACCTACAATTACTGCAAAGTCACCTTTTTCAATATTTAAATTGATATCCTTCAGGCCTTGGTGACCATTTTTATATATTTTGCTCACGTTTTTAAATTCTATTTGACTCATATGTATCCCCCTTAAAAAATAAAAGCTCTGCTCATAATAGGAGCTGAGCTTTTATATTAAATCTCATCATTATTTTTCGTTATCGTTTACTTTTTTACCGTATTCACGTACGATATCGAATTCAGAGTCTTTGCTATCAACATAGCCTTCATGACTATAAACTTCACTTACAATTTTGTGACCTTCTTTAGTTTTTGCGATATCTTTAAAAGCTTTTTTAAGTTTATCTCTAAATTTGTCATCCATATCGCTTCTTACTGAAATTGTATCGTTTGGAATATCTTCAGTTAATTCTACGATTTCAGTATCTTTGAAGACGTTTGGTTGGTCTTTCTTAACAATGTTACGAGCATCTTGGAATGTTACTGCTACATCAACGTCACCATTTAATAATGCAATAATAGCTTGGTCATGTCCTTTAACATTTGTAATTTTCATGTCGTTAATTGGATTGATGCCTTCTTTTAATAATTCAGCTACTGGATAAGTGTATCCTGCAGTTGATGTAACATCTTGTAAGGCAATTTTTTTACCTTTCATGTCTTTTAAAGATTTAATGCCAGAATCTTTTTTAACAACAAATTGTGATTTATAACTTTTAACGAGTTTGTCATTATTAGATCCGTCTTTGTTAACGCCATAACGTTGTGCTTGTAGTAATACATCAGCAGCTTTTTGATCGTGTGCTAATGTGTAAGCAGTAGGTGGTAAGAAACCAACGTCTACTTTTTTAGATTTCATTGCTTCAACGATTGTGTTGTAATTTGTAGAAACTGAAACTTTTACTGGAATATCTAATTCTTTTGATAATAATTTTTCTAACGGTTTTGCTTTTGCTTCTAATGTGTCAGCATTTTGAGATGGAACGAATTGAATAGTAAGTTCTTTAGGTTTATAGCTGTCCCCTTTGCTATCCCCATCACTTGACGATTTTGAATCAATACTTGATTTCCCGTTGCCACATGCAGCTAGTAAAATCATTGCCCCCAACAAAAGTATGGTTACAAAACTAAAACTTTTTTTCATGTCCATTAATTAAACCTCCAAATATGTATTATCACTACAAATAAATAAAATCTCGATACAAATTTAATTATACCCTTCGATTATGTAAAATTACAATATGAATATGCATATATTTTCTATTTAATGCCATAATTTGTATGGACTCCATTTACATAAAAATATTACCACAAAATCTTATGCTTTTTTACATAAAAATAGAAAATTTTGTTAAATGATTGTAAGGATATTAAAGATTTGTCTGATGCATCATATTTCTATGGTTTAGTTAATATTTAATTTCAAAATTCATTACTTCTGGCACATCTTCTATACTGTGTTGTTCTAAGAAATCAATCAGCATTTCAGCGCCTTCAACTTGAATATCTTTGATGATTTTATCAGCACTATACATGTTAAAATCACCGCCACCAACTGCTCTATAATTATTAAGAACGATAGAATAATGTGTATCTAATTCTATAGGTTTGCCTTTAAATAAAACATTTTCTACACGATTGCCAATAGGTTTTTGAATATTGAATGTATATGAAATACCTGCGTACATATCATAGTTATAATGTTGTGGTTTAGGTTCAATGAAAGCATTATTCACAACGAGTTCACCTTGTTCAATATCGAAGTATGAAGCGGTTCTTTCTAAGGCTAGTAATAAATCTTTACCGGTAATATCTAATACATAGAAAGTATTTGGGAATGGGTAATTGTTAATAACGTCACGCATCGTAATAGTTTGTCCAAACCCAACACCACTATCAAATAAGGCTGAAGCGGATATGTCAGCTCCACTAAGCTTCATTTGCGCATAATTAATAAAGTTAATCAGTGGGTGTGGCTCTATTCTTGCTTTAAAATGATCGTCGACATACATCGTTTGAGATTGTTGTGAGATTTCAGTATCTAACCAGTCATTAATTTCTTTTTCTAAGTTTGTAAGATTTTGTGGAATTGAAATTTGTGGTTGATAGTCTTTAACAAATAATAATTCTGAATCTGCTGATAACACTTTATTTGTTTCTTCATCAATTTTCAATGTGATTTTACCGAGACAATCTCCTTTACCACCAGGTTGAATGACTGCTGTTTGATTAATGACTTCTGCAATTTCTCTATGTTGATGACCGGTTATCAATACATCAACACCTTCTAATTCTGTTAGTAAATCATAGCCTTCATTTTCACCAGTCAGTAATTCAGTTTCTTCACCAGTATGTAAATCACGCTCAAATCCTCCGTGATAGCACACGATAACAATATCCGCGTTACGTCTCACTTCTGGTATCAGTTCTTTCGCAGTTTCAACAGCAGATTGGAAACTTAATTCAGCTATTGTGTCGGGTTTCTCCCAATGTGGTATATATTGAGTCGTTAAACCGATAATACCGAAAGTTATTTTGTCTTTTTCTAAATAAATGACATCATTACCAGTGAAAGGTTGATGATCTTTAAAAATATTTGACGATAACACGGGGTAGTTTAAAGATTTAATCGCGTCATAAAGGTAAGGTAAGCCATAGTTAAATTCATGATTTCCAATAACACCGAAGTCAAAACCAATCTGGTTGTATAGATCCGTTAAAGGCTTGCTTGATTTTGTTTCCGAAGCCAAATATGAACATAGTGGTGAACCTTGTAGAAAATCACCATTGTCCATTACGATGACATGTTCATGAGTTTGTTTGATATCTTGAATCATTTGGTTAATTTTAAGTAACCCCTTAGGTAAGTCTTGATGAGCCTCTTGATAATCAGTAGGGAAGATATAGCCATGAATATCACTCACCGTTAAAATTACAATCTCTTTCATTATGAAAAAGCCTCCAATCATAAAATAATTCCTTGATAAATATAGTATAAACGAAACTTTTGAATAAAATGTAATATATTTTAGGATTAGAAGGAAATTTGCGGAGGATGTGTGCGGAATCTGGACCGTTATGAAAATTTACCGGTCCAGAAAATGGAAATATGTACCGATAAAAAAATTTACCGGTCCAGAAAAGAGAAATACGGACCGATAAAAATAATTACCGGTCCAGAAATGAGAAATACGGACCGATAAATAAAATTATCGACCCGAAAACGGGATTATCAGGCCGATAAAAAAATTTATCGACCCGAAAACGAGATTACCAGGCCGATAAATAAAATTATCGACCCGAAAATGAGATTATCAGGCCGATAAATGAAAACCTGAGTCATCACACGATGACTCAGGTTCAATATTACAATATTAAATTAGAATGTTTGTCCTAATGCTTTTGCACGTTCGATTGCGTCTGCTTTGATTTCTTCTGCTTTTTCTGGGTTAGCATTGTGGCCTTCAACAATTAAACCGTCAAAGTCAGTAATTCCGTAGAAGTTCATCATTTGCCCAATGTAACGGTGACCCATTTCTAAGTCAGCAGCTGGACCTTCACTATAGTATCCACCACGTGCTTGAATGTGTAATGCTTTTTTATCTGGTAATAAACCAACTGGACCTTCAGCTGTGTATTTGAATGTTTTGCCAGCTACTGATACTGAATCTAAGTATGCTTTCATAACTGGTGGGAATGAGAAGTTCCAGAATGGTGTAACGAATACATATTTGTCTGCATTAACAAATTGATCACTTAATTCGTTTAAGCGACGTACTTTACCTTGTTCGCCTTCTGAAAGTTCTTCAAATCCTTGTCCTGATTGTAATTTACCCCAACCAGCAAATACATCTGCATCAATTTGTGGAATGTATGAATTGTATAAATCGATATGAACGACTTCATCATTTGGGTTTGAAGCTTTATAACTTTCGATAAATGATTTAGCTGTTGCCATTGAAAAAGAAACAGTTTCATCATGTGGATGAGCTGTAATAAATAATACTTGTGACATAATAATATTTCTCCTCTGTGATAAAAATTAAACTAACTATAAATATTATACTTAAATTCTTTAGCAAAGCAATAGGAATGCTCATGAAAATAAATGTTATTTTACACTTAAGTTTTAATAATGGTAGGATAAATGTAATGAATGATATTTTGAATAAGAGGGATGATGGATTTTGAGTAAGAAATTATACTTAATGAGACACGGACAAACATTATTTAATGAGAAGAAAAAAATTCAAGGTGCATCTGATTCACCATTAACACAATTAGGTATTGAACAAGCGCGTATGGCAAAAAAGTATTTCGATGAATCGAATATAACATTTGAGTCGTTATACGCATCTACACAAGAACGCGCGAGTGATACGCTTGAAATTATATGTCCAGAAAGGACGTATGTAAGATTAAAAGGATTGAAAGAATGGAACTTCGGGCTTTATGAAGCTGAAAGTGAAACTTTAAATCCGCCACATAAGCCAGGTGAAACTTCATATGGAGACTTCTTTGTTGATTATGGCGGTGAGTCTAGTGAAGAACTGCAAAATAGAATGAATGAAACTTTAACAGATATCATGAATACAGATGAAGCCAATACAATTTTAGCAGTAAGCCATGGTGGAGCATTATATATGTTTTTACAACTATGGTTACCATTTGAAAAAGTTAAAGAAGTGAAATTCTCCAATTGTTGCATACTCGAATTTGAATTTGAAAACAATACATTTAAATTTATACAAGCCATTAATCCCACAGAAATAGCATGAAAAAACGGGACAGCCATCGTACATGATGACTGTCCCGTTCTATTATTTAATTGAAGGTATATAGAATCTAGAATTTTCATAATGGAATATGATTTTAGAGTAGTCGAAAGGAATACCTGTACTTGTGTAGAATATTTGTTCATATTCTAACGATGGATCACCTTCATTTAATTCCAAATGAGTCGCATCTTCTTTATTTAATTTACCAATATTGAAATATATATCAGTGAATCCTACTTTGACTTTTAAATTATTTTCAATGTAATGAAAGATAGAACCATTGGCAATTTCTTCATTCATGTATAAGACAACATTTTTACTAAAATAAGAAGTTTCAATACAGAATACTTCTCCATCAAGATATCTAACACGATCGACAAGATATACAGTATCGTTATCTTTTAACTTTAATTGTTGTTTTACTTCATCTTCAGGTTGAATCTCCGCGACTTTTAAGATTTTACTCGTTACATCGTGTCCTTTAAATTCATCTGAAAATCCATCAGCAGTAAATAAGTTAACAAATCCATCTCTTTTCGGATTTCTTACATAGATACCACTGCCTCTAGCTTGATAGATTAAACCTGTTTTTTCTAGATTTTTGAGAGCATTGATAATTGTGCTCTTGCTCACGTTAAATTCACTTCTTAAAACTTCAACACTCGGTAATTTATCCCCAGCTTCATAATGCCCATTATTGATAAGCGACTCAATACGTTCAGCAATAAGCTCGTACTTAAGCATATTAATCCCCACTTTATGATAGATATTACTCATATTATAGCACTTGTTAAATTAATAACACCAACTAAATATATACCTATCTTTACAAATTGTATCGGTATAATTATAATGTAAGTGTATACAAAATATCCGGAGGTAATCAAATGGCTAAATTAAACAAAGACTTTTTATGGGGTGGCGCTTTAGCTGCTAATCAATTTGAAGGTGGATATGATCAAGGCGGTAAAGGGTTAAGTGTTCATGATGTGATGACTGCTGGTGAACATGGTAAAGCACGTGAAATTACTGAAAAGGTTGAAGCTGACAAATACTATCCTAACCATGAAGGTATTGATTTTTATAATAGATATAAAGAAGATATTGGTTTGTTCAATGAAATGGGATTAAAATGTTTAAGAACATCTATCGCATGGACACGTATTTTTCCAAATGGTGATGAAACTGAGCCTAATGAAGAAGGTCTAAAGTTCTATGATAATGTTATTGACGAGCTTTTAAAATATAATATTGAACCTGTATTAACGTTATCTCATTTTGAAATGCCATTACACTTAGCAAGAGAATATGGTGGTTTTAGAAATCGTAAAGTTGTAGACTTTTTCGTGCGTTTTGCTGAAACTGTCTTCAATCGTTATAAAGATAAAGTGAAATATTGGATGACATTTAACGAGATTAATAACCAAATGGATACAAGTAATCCTATTTTCTTATGGACGAATTCAGGTGTCACTTTAACAGAAGAAGATGATGCTGAAGAAGTACTATATCAAGTTGCGCATAACGAATTAATCGCAAGTGCACTTGCTGTATCAAAAGGTAAAGAAATTAATCCAAACTTTGTTATTGGGAACATGATTTCTCACGTACCTATTTATCCATATTCATGTAACCCTAAAGATATTTTAGAAGCGGAAATTGCAAGTCGTTTGAGATATTTCTTCCCAGATGTTCAAGTAAGAGGATATTACCCAGGTTATGCATTAAAAATGTTTGAGAAAAAAGGTTACGATATTAAGTGGCAAGAAGGCGACGATGAAATCTTAAAAAATGGTACGGTAGATTATATCGGTTTCAGTTATTATATGTCTACAGTCGTTAAACATGATGCAGAACAAAGTGTTGATGGTAATGTTGTGAATGGTGGATTACCAAATTCAGTAGAGAATCCATACATTAAAGTCAGTCAGTGGGGTTGGGCAATAGATCCAGTTGGTTTAAGATATACTTTAAATGCGTTGTACAATCGCTATCAGTTACCATTATTTATCGTTGAAAATGGCTTCGGTACAACAGATGAATTTAAAGAAGACGGTACAATAGATGACCAAGAAAGAATCGATTACTTGAGAGAACATATTCAAGCGTCTATAGAAGCGGTTGATGAAGACGGTGTTGAACTAATGGGTTACACACCTTGGGGCATAATTGATATCGTATCATTTACAACTGGTGAAATGAAAAAACGATATGGCTTAATTCACGTAGATCGTGATAATGCAGGAAAAGGAACATTAAAACGTACTAAAAAGAACTCATTCTATTGGTATAAAAATGTCATCGATACAAACGGTGAAGAACTTAAATAATACAACTAATTAAACAATTTGTAAGATTAGGAATGATTCCTAACCTAAAGAAAATAACATCTCATTTTAATGATTTAATCGTTAAAAATGAGATGTTATTTTGTTTTTGTTAATGTATTAAAAAATTATTCCTTTTCATTAAGTAAAGGGGGATTATTTAATTCCTCTAATAGAAATATTAATGATATATAGTAATCATCATTACCGATTTTGGTGGAACATTTGCTATAAATGGTCCCAATTTAAAGTTGTGTTTACCTACTTTAAATAGTGGAGCATTGTACTGACTAATTTTATATTTTAAAGTATTTGGAAGGGAATTTCTTTCTGTGAGGTTGGAACTTATTATACCATCTATACTGCCAAATTTAGTATTTAATAATTCGCTAGTAATAATCATATTTGATGAGTTAATATGAACAAAATCAATAAAGTATTTTTTAGTGAATTCTCTTATATTGTTAGTGTCTGAGTCATCGCTATTGTATAAAAGTATATTGTAACTGTACATGTTTTTAGTTATTAAATATCCGTCTCCATAATAACAATTAGCTTTTGAAAAATTATATAACATCAAACCAAGAAAGAAAAATGGTGTTTTGTTTTCTGTTTCATCAAAAATAGATATTAGATTCATACTACTTTTTTCTTTTGAAAAAGGAATGCTTGCCCCAGCAATATATTTAACAATTGAAATTGAGTTTTCTAAAAAATATCCTATATTATATATGGAGAGTTCATTATATAAATTATCATAATTTAATATAATTACATTTTTATTCGCATTAATTTTAGAAATATATTTTGGTAAAGACTTATTCAGAATATTGTAAGTATCATTTTGTTTTTTTGTTCTTTTACCATCATAAAATAAAAAATCAATTGTAAAATAATCTGGAGACAATTGAAGCAACCTTGAATCTACCTCCAAATTTTTAATGTAGTATTCCGTAATATCAATTGAAATTTGAATACTTTTACCGTATGAATCTCTTTTAATATGTTTAATATCATCAATAGAAAAATATTTTAAATCTAATAATAATAAAATTTTTCTATCGCTAAATGAGAAGGTACCCAAATGTTCATCTTCTAGTATTTGTAATTCTTTTATCACTTTCAAAATGAAATAAAAGTACTTTAAACTATTAATTTTTAAAGCGACAGAAAATTTCGTTTTTAATAATTTTCTAAGTCTTAATACTATATTGTGGAAATCATTGTTAATAAAATTTTTTATATTTTCACTTATATATATGTATGAAGGAAGTCGATAATTGTTAAAATTTTTATAAGTAAAGATTGCTTCATTGATAATTAGGTCTAAATTCTTGTATTCCCCAATATCTATCAAATTAAAAAATGAAAATGCAGGTTGAGTAATATTTTTGTCATTAATTAATATATCAACATTACTTAAATGTTTTTGTAAATCAAAGTTTACTTTAGATAATGTAGCTAAATCTTCTTTAATACCTTCTATATTTAATTTCTTATTTTCAATAGGCATATGTCTGTACTTTTTTGGTGTAATACCAAATTCTTCTTTAAAATGTTTTATGTAAACAGTTGTATTTGCATACCCCCATTTTCTTGCAATGCTTTCGATTTTTACTTTTCCGTTTCCAATATCTTTCATAGATTTTGAAAGTCTGAGTGATCTAGTGTATTCATAATAATTTAAATTAGTGTTGCTCTTAAATAATGTAGAAACACTAGTTGTAGACATATAAAATTGTTGAGATAAATCTTTAAGCGTAATTTTATCAGCTAAATGGTTAGAAATGTAATTAGTGATATTTGAAAAAGTGTCGTTAGTATTAGAATTAATATTTCTTCTATATTTTGTAATGGAATTTATAATTTTTTTAATTAGTCTAGTAGTTTCAGTTTTATGGAAATTTCTACTTAGATAGCTTTTGAATAGAATTGATAAATCGTACATCAATTCTTCGCGTTCTAATAAAGAATACTTTTGGTTAAATATATTTATATTATATTCTTTAAAAATTGAGCTAGGTAAATATAACAACAAAACATCATTAGTATTAATATAATACAATTCTGATTCATTTATAATATATAAATTTTTGCGATTATAACTATTTCCCTCAATATAGATTTCTACATTTCCCTTCAAAGATATTACTAAGATTAAACCATCATAAGCACGACTTGGGTATTTCATAGGATTATCTAAATAATAGAATTTTGGAATCATTCAGAATCCCTCCTCTTTTAAATCAGATAAAAACGGTAAGGATAAAATATTTTTAAATGATTATATCATAATTATAATGAATATTTAATGATATAGAATTTACAGGAATAAAAACATAAGTAAATAAAAACTTAATATAAACAATTTGTTGATAATCATTTTACAAGTTAATAGGATATTTTTATGTATATAAGATATTTTTAGCCTATAAAAATATACATTTTTTTAGAAAAGTAATTTTTAGACGATTATTTTATTACTATGTTATACATTCAACGTCTATAAAAGCATTAAATATATTAGTAGAAGTGCATCTATAGAACATATATTGCATATTCACTTTTCAATAACTTTAGTAAGTTAGTATATTTGTTTATTTATGAATTCATTCGAAAAAGCAATTTGAAAATAAGGAGGTAGAATAAAATCACTATTGTATAACACGGGAAAGTTAGAAGGTTAATTTGTATAAAATAAGAAAGGGTTTGACTTATGAATAATAAGCAATATGTAAAAAGGAAACAAGTTTTTGGAATTAGAAAATTATCTTTTGGAACTGGATCAGCTTTATTAACTACACTTTTATTCTTCGGTGTGAGCAATTCTGTTTATGCAGCAGAAAATGGAAATGATATAAGCAGTGAAATTAATGAGTCTCTATCAGAAGAAACAAATAAGGTTGTAACGGAACCGAAAAATTCAGGAGCAAGTGAAGTAGCAGAGCCAGAAAGAGCAGAAGTTACAGAACCAGAAACAAGTGAAGTAGCAGAGCCAGAAAGAGCAGAAGTTACAGAACCAGAAGCAAGTGAAGCAATTGAGCCAGAAAGAGCAGAGGTTACAGGACCAGAAGCAAGTGAAGCAACAAAGCCAGAAAGAGCAGAGGCTACAGAACCAGAAACGAGTGAAACAGCAGAGTCAGAAAGAGCAGAGGTAACTGAATCAGAAACAAGTGAAGCAACAGAGCCAGAAAGAGCAGAAGTTACGGAAACAGGAGCAAGTGAAGTAGCAGAGTCAACTGAAGCAGAAGGTAAGGATGTAGCAGAACCAGTATTAAGAGTGGCAGCAGAACCAGTTAGTTATATTAGTAATTATAGTGCGACAGATAATTATGTATTATCAGATAATATAAAGGTAATTGGAGGAGGGGGAGTCAATGTAACTCCAGGTGTTGCTAGAGTACAGAAAAACGGGAGAGTTATATATGACTATATAGTTTCCTTAAATCCAGTTCAATCAAGTGACCATATTCAAACTGCTAGTACATTTAATATTACAATTCCAAAGTTTGCTGAAAATGTAAAATTCACTTTGATTGGTACAAGGGAGAAAGAAAGTTATAAACCACATAATGTTGATTTAGAATTAGGAATAATGAGCTTCGATGAATATGATGAGAATCAAGAGAGATATAATAATATTCCAACGTATGAAGAATACTTAGAATTTAAAGAAAGTGGTAATATCCCTCTTTCAGTTGTTGAGAAAAAAATAGAAAAAGAAGATGGTGAAGATACGTATTATTATACAGGTGGTTCAACATTTAATGATTTAGTTCGTCAATTTAGTGTTAATACGATTGTTTTTGGCCCAGTTGGTATCAAAGTTGAATTTGATATTTCAAAAGAACAATTTGAAAAAACAAAATATTTACCTTTAGATGCAAGGCTAGCGTGGAGAGGAAAATTTGAACCAGCTATTCTCTTAAGCTATGAGAATGGTGCTCAATCTATGGATGATTATAGGCCGAATACAATTGGTAATTCAAGGAACTATGGTGAAGGATCTTCATACCAGTTTATAGAACATCCAGAATTAATAAGACCAGGAGATTTTGATGAACACGGCTTGTATACTCAACCTGGTATTGCAGTAACGCGTAATACTGGAAGTTGGGATACGATTGGTCCAGATATATCAACAGGAATATTTGATTATGTAAAAATATTTAATTTACGTGCAAATCCTGCTGTTACTTATTATGCTCCTGTAAATGAAGATCACGCGGATATTGGAGTTGTATCGGAGGTTATATTACCTGACGAAGATATTATCGATTCAGATGGCAACTCTGATACAGACAGTGATTCAAACTCAGATAACAACTCTGATTCAGATAGCAATTCAAGTGAAGATAGCAATTCAAACACTGACAGCGATTCAAACTCAGATAGCAATTCAGATTCAGACAGCGATTCAAGCTCAGATAGTGATTCTGATACAGAAAGCAACTCAGACTCTGACATGAACTCAAATTCAGACAGCAATTCAAACACTGATAGCAATTCAGATTCAGACAGCGATTCAAGCTCAGATAGTGATTCTGATACAGATAGCAACTCAGACTCTGACATGAACTCAAATTCAGACAGCGATTCAAACTCAGACAGCAACTCTGATACAGACAGCGATTCAAATTCAGATAACAACTCTGATTCAGATAGCAATTCAAGTTCAGACAGTAACTCTGATACAGACAACGACTCAAACTCAGATAGCAACTCAAATTCAGATAACAACTCAGATTCAGATAACAACTCAGATTCAGATAGCAATTCAAACTCTGATATGAATTCAGATTCAGATAGCAGTTCAGACTTAGACAGCAACTCAGACTCTGATATGAATTCAAATTCAGATAGTGACTCAAACTCAGATAGTGACTCAAACGCAGATAGCAACTCAGACTCAGTTAGTGACTCAGACTCTGACATGAATTCAAATTCAGATAGCGACTCTGATACAGAAAGCGATTCAAACTCAGACAGCGACTCTGATACAGAAAGCAACTCAGACTCAGATAGTAGCTCAAATTCAGATAGCGATTCAAACTCAGATAGCGACTCTGATACAGAAAGCGATTCAAATTCAGATAGCGATTCAAATTCAGATAGCGACTCAAACTCTGACAGCGATTCAAGCTCAGATAGTGACTCAAACTCAGATAGCAACTCATCTTCAGATAGCGACTCAGACTCTGATATGAGTTCAAATTCAGACAGTGACTCAAACTCTGACAACAATTCAGACTCAGACAGCGATTCAAATTCAGATAGCAATTCAAATTCAGATAGCGACTCAGACTCTGATATGAATTCAAATTCTGATAATGATTCAAACTCAGATAGCAATTCAGATTCAGATAGTGACTCAGACTCTGATATGAATTCAAATTCAGACAGCGACTCAAATTCAGACAGCGATTCAAGCTCTGATAGTGATTCTGATACAGATAGCAACTCAGACATGAACTCAAATTCAGACAGCGATTCAAACTCAGATAGCAATTCAAGCTCTGACAGCAATTCAAACTCAGATATTGACTCAAACTCTGACAGCGATTCAAGCTCAGATAGTGACTCTAACTCAGATAGCAACTCAGACTCAGTTAGTGACTCAAACTCTGATATGAATTCAAATTCAGATAGTGATTCAGACTCAGATAGTGATTCAAACTCAGATAGTGATTCAAACTCTGATATGAATTCAAATTCAGATAGTGACTCAAACTCAGATAGCAACTCTGATTCAGATAGCAACTCAGACTCAGTTAGCGACTCAAACACTGACAGCAATTCAGACTCAGACAGCGATTCAAATTCAAATAGCAACTCATCTTCAGACAGCAATTCAAACACAGATAGCAATTCAGATTCAGACAGCGATTCAAGCTCTGATAGTGATTCTGATACAGATAGCAACTCAGACTCAGATAGTAGTTCAAATTCAGATAGCGATTCAAACTCAGATAGTGACTCAAACACTGATAGCGATTCAAACTCAGATAGTGACTCAAACACTGATAGCGATTCAAATTCAGATAGTGACTCAAACTCTGACATGAATTCAAATTCTGACACTGATTCTAATTCAGATAGCGATTCAGACTCTGATATGAATTCAAATTCAGACAGTAACTCTGATACAGACAACGACTCAAACTCATACAGTGATTCAGATATGGGTATGGATTCAAATGATTCAAGCACTAATAGTGGATCAGGTGTTGCTAAAGCTGCAGCTATAAATGATTCTAATAAGTTAGATAAAGAAAATGATTTACCAAGTACAGGAGAGCAAACTCTAACTAATACAACATTAATAGGTGGTTTATTCGCTGGTATTGGTTCATTATTCTTATTTGGTCGCCGTAGAAATGAAGATAAGTAAATAAAATATTTAAGATATTTGCTAAAACGTACTAAGAAGAATTCATTCTATTGGTATAAAAATGTCATCGATACAAACGGTGAAGAACTTAAATAATATAATCAAGATCTTGTCATTTTTAATGACAGGGTCTTTTTTTATGCAAGTAAATTGGTATTTGAAATTTGTCGGAAAAATAATTACCTATATTAATAATAAAATAAATTTTAGATATTCTTAAAATTAAAACGTTGTATTATACAAAATATAAATACAAATAATAACTTTTCAAAATAAATGTTGTACAATTTAAAGCGCGCTAGTATAATTTTACATGATAAGTGCTTGATGTTCGAAATACTTATCGAATATCCAAAAAATTCTGGAGGTATATAAATGGAACAAAAGAAAAGAAAAAGAGTTAAAAAATTAGATTTTTTACCTAATAGATTAAATCATTATTCTATTAGAAAATTCACGATTGGTACGGCTTCAATCTTAGTTGGTTCAGCTTTACTTTTCGGTATAGGTAGTGAAGCTAAAGCGGATGAACAATCTAGTCATTCAACTGTTCAAGATGAAGGTGTGAATAAGGATAAAGCAAACATAGATGATTCTGTTCAAGAATCTGCCTCAACAGAAGAAGTGAGCACAGAAGAGAAAGCGTCAGAAACTGAGTCAACAGAAGAAGTGAGCACAGAAGAAAAAGCGTCAGAAACTGAGTCAACAGAAGAAGTAAGCACAGAAGAAAAAGCACCAGAAGCTGAGTCAACAGAAGAAGCGAGCACAGAAGACAAAGCACCAGAAGCTGAGTCAACAGAAGAAGCAAGCACAGAAGAGAAAGCACCAGAAGCTGAGTCAACAGAAGAAGCAAGTACAGAAGAGAAAGCACCAGAAGCTGAGTCAACAGAAGAAGCAAGTACAGAAGAGAAAGCACCAGAAACTGAGTCAACAGAAGAAAAAGCATCAGAAGCTGAAAAAACAGAAGAAGTAAGTACAGAAGAGAAAGCACCGGAAGCTGAAAAAACAGAAGAAGCAAGTACAGAAGAGAAAGCACCAGAAACTGAGGCAACATCAAAAACTACAAACAAAGTAGCACCAGAAAAAGCTCAGTCAGCTAAATCAACTTTAGAATCTAATACCGCAAATAAAAACGACGATTATTCAATCTCACAAGTTCGTGATGAAGAAACAGCTGCTACATATTATAAAAAAGCTGCCAACGTTTCTGATAAACAAGCTCGTGAAGTAATCAGTAATTTAAATTTAGATACTAAAAATTTAAGTGAACAAGAATTACAATATGAATTGATCAAAGCGTTAGCAAACAAGCAGAAAAACAATAAACCATTAGCAACTGCATTAAGAGCGGCATCACCAAAAGATGAAGAATCTTTAAATATTGCTTCAAATGAATTAATCAATACATTAGCAGTAACAGATAAATCAAAAGTAATCGAAGCAGATGCGATTAAGAATGGATATATCAAATCACAAACTGACGCAACTAACGCTGTAAATACTTTGTCAGGAAGAGCCTGGATTGTTGATAAAGGAACGCCTGCAACAATGTCTAATGGACTTACAGCAGTTCCTGAAGGTACGAAAGTATACTTACAATGGATCGATAAAGATGGAGCTGTATCACCAACATATATGGCTACAACATCTAACAAATTAAGCTCTTCAGATGGTTCTCAAGTAGGTCCAGGTGCATATGCATTTGACTTAAGAGACGCTTGGACTGACGCAAATGGAAAAGAGCATAAATATAATTCTTCTGGTGGTCAATTATATCGTCTATGGATTGAAGATTTTGAAACAGAGAACGGTAATACTGCAACAATGATACGTCAAGCTGGTGGATTTTATCCTGGAAGATATACAAATTCAGTAAGTAATTCTAATTTAGGGCAATTCCCACTAATTGGCACTAACATGCAACGTACTGGTATATACATGGGAGTTAAACCTACTAATGATTATATGACTACAGATAAATCTAATTGGATTCATGATGAAGAAGGTCCGATTAGTAGTCCAGCAGTAGATACAAAAGCAAAAAATTCAGTTTCAGGACAAGTTTGGTTTGAAACAGGTGCTGGAGACTATGCTAACTCAGCTACAGGACCAAATAATAATAGTAAAGATCCAGAAGCTGCTGGTTATACAGTTGTTATGTCTTCATTAACTGAAGAAGGTGCCAAACAATATAAAGCTCAAGTTAATAGTTTACCAGAAAAAGAAAGAGCAGCAGCAGCTAAAGCATTATTAGAAGCAAATCCTGACTATATTTCAGCAACTGTTTATGGTGAAACAGATGATACCGGTCGATATACTTTGAGATTCCCAGATGGTACGTTAAATACAAGCTATATGTATGGTTATGTGATGGATCCAGATGGTAATGTAGTGAATGCATATTCATCTTATACAAGCCCTCAATTTAGAGCACCAAACAGTAACTTGTCATGGGCACCACAAACAGCACCGGCTCAAAACTTAGTTGCTAATCCAATGTGGTATAACGTTAACTTTGCATTAGTTCCATCTAATGATATTAACTTAGATGTGTTGGAATATAATAATACAGATAAACCGGCAGTTCCAGGTGATGAAGTTCACATTGACTTAACAGGTTCAAATATTTCACCACTACCAACGCGCGTTGAGTGGAGGGATAAGAACGGAAATGTAGTTCAAAAAACTGGCGACATTAATACGTTAGAAGATGGTGAACAACAAGGTACATTTATTGTTCCAGATAGTGCGGTAGATGGAGATATTTACACGGCATATTTAGTAGTAGGAGACAATGATGTAGCAGCTGATTCATTTATCGTAAAAGTTATGGATAACAGACAATACGAACCAACTACAGACGGTGTAACGAAAGATCATGGCACACCAACGACAACAGACGATGTAACAGGTTCAGTGACAATCCCAGACTATCCAACGGATAAAGATCAACCAACAATTACGGTGGATGACGAAACACAATTACCAGATGGCAATACACCAGGTACAACAGATGTTGATGTGACAGTGACATACCCAGACGGTTCAACAGACCACATTAAAGTACCTGTAACAGTAGGAGAACAAGCAGACAATGATGCTTATGAACCAACAACAGACGGTGTAACAAAAGACAATGGCACACCAACGA
>NZ_JAJNIL010000017.1:0-41891 GCF_022386455.1 Mammaliicoccus sp. I-M35
CCCGCACCCCGCGCCCCCCACGCGGTACCCGACACCGCTCCACCCGCCGAGGCAGATGCTGACTCAGATGCAGATGCTGACTCAGATGCAGACTCTGACTCAGACGCAGACAGTGACTCAGACGCAGACTCAGATGCAGACAGTGACTCAGACGCGGATGCTGATTCAGATGCAGATAGCGACTCAGATGCAGATAGCGACTCAGATGCAGATGCTGATTCAGACGCAGATTCAGACTCAGACGCGGACGCTGATTCAGATTCAGATTCTGATTCAGATGCAGATTCAGACTCAGATGCGGACAGCGATTCAGACGCAGATTCAGACGCAGATGCAGATTCTGATTCAGATGCAGACGCAGACGCTGACTCAGACGCAGACAGTGACTCAGACGCGGATGCTGACTCAGACGCAGACAGTGACTCAGACGCGGATAGCGATTCAGACTCAGATGCGGATGCTGACTCAGATGCGGATGCTGACTCAGATGCGGATGCAGATTCAGACTCAGACAGCGATTCAGATTCAGATAGCGATTCAGATGCGGACGCAGATTCAGACTCAGATATGGGAATGGGATCAACTGATTCAAGCAATAATGATGGAAACAAAGATACTAAAGCAACAAATATGAATAATAACAACAATAAAGATAATCATCATAAATATTTACCAGATACTGGTGAAATGACTTCAATTAACGGTGCTTTATTCGGTGGATTATTTGCTGGTGCAGGTTCATTATTATTACTTGGTCGTCGTAAAAGAGACAACAAAGATAGTAAGTAAAAACAACTAGAATAAAATAATGCTAGATTTTGGCCGGGACATTTATATGTCCTGGCCTCTATAATTTTTCAAAAAATGGTATAATATGTATAATTAGAGTGAATTTTTGTGTTATATAAATTAATAAAGAAAGGAATGTTATACATGGTTATAACTAATCAATTCAAAGATTTATTAAATAGTCATTCAAATGTAGAAAGAATATTTGTTAGTGTTGGTCATCCTTCTCAAAAAGCTTTAGTTAAAATGTTTAAATCACATAATGCTGACCGAAATATTAAAAAATATATAGAAGCATTTCGAAAAAATACTGGTAAAAAAGCTGAATGGGTTAAAATAGATTTCGTTACTTCAATAGAAGAAATAAAGTATGAACAATTGAAGCATGATTTAATCAATACACGTAGAAATTATGTTGAATATGGTTTTGCTTTAGATGAGAACTGGGACTTAGCGTTCTTACCAGAAGAAATTAATGCCAATGCATTTATTAGACCTAAAAAAGGTACTAAAGAATTTATCATGTCTGAGAAAAATATTAATAACTACATAAATAAATATAAAAAATTAAGAAAATACTTCACACATAGCAATTATGAAAATGAATCTGTTTATAAGTTCTACACAAAAAGTTACTTCTTTGAAGAAAATCAACTTATTGAATTAGAAGAAAAGGGATATCGTAAAGGTTTGAGAAGAATTGATAATCTTAATGAAGAAATAGATCGATTAATTAAAACAAGTACTCACTTTTTGAAAGATCAAATTCAAGATAACGGAAAGTATATTTACGGTTATTTTCCACATTTTGATAATGAAATAGGCTTCTATAACAACTTACGTCATTCATCTTCGACATATGCATTAATAGAAGGTCTGAGTTATTTAAATGAAGATGTCACAATTGTAGAAAAGGCGATTGATTATTTAATTAAACATTATTTATATGAAGTTGATGGCGCAGGATATATATTTGATGATACAGAAGGTATGAATGAAATAAAATTAGGTCAAAACGCTGCATTTATTTTTGCGATTTGTGAGTATTTAAAACATGTACCTGATAATGTTCGATATTTAGAAGCTGCTCAGAAAGTTGCTAAAGGGATATTGTCGATGATTGATGATCAACAACAAACGATACACGTATTAAATTATCCTGATTTAACGATAAAAGAACAATTCAGAATTGTATATTATGATGGTGAAGCTGCTTTAGCGTTATTAAGACTTTACCAAATTGATCATAATGAAGAATGGTTGAATACTGTCAAAATGTTATTTGAAATGTTTATAGAGAAAAAATATTGGAAATACCATGATCACTGGTTAGGATATTGTACAAATGAATTAGTACAAATTGACCCACAAGAGAAATATTATAAATTTGGCATTCAGAACGTATCGAGTTATTTAGATTATATGCAACAAAGGGAAACGACATTCCCAACATTTTTAGAAATGTTAATGGCGACTTATCACTTAGTCGAAAAAGCTAAGAAGACTGGCTATGCTGATCTTGTTGAAACTTATTTAGATGAAGAAAAATTCATTAAGACAATACATATAAGAGCTGATTATGAAAGAACAGGCTACTTTTATCCTGAAATTGCAATGTACTTTAAAAATCCAGCACGTATTGTGAATTCATTCTTTATTAAACATCATGGCTATAGAGTAAGAATAGATGATATTGAACACTATTTATCAGGCTATGTTCAATACCAAAAAGTATTTAAAGATTCTAGTATTGCTTAAGGTTGATTTAATGAATGACTTTAAGTGATAATATGTATAAAGTTATTTTGAAATAATAAAAAATGATGTACGAAGGAGTCTTTTTAATGCAAGAGAGAAAATTAGTCGCTGAAAAAGAAATCGAAGTTAATGTTTATGATATTGATGCTATGGGCATTGTGAGTAATATTGTGTATGTAAGATGGTTTGAAGATTTAAGAACTGCTTTTATTAACCAATATATGACTTACTCAGAAATGATGAAACTTAATATATCACCAATATTGATGAGAACTGAGGCAGACTACAAAGTACCATTGACGATTCATGATAAACCAGTTGGTAGATGTTGGTTAGTTAAAGTGAGTAGAATGAAGTGGGAACTTGAATTCGAAATTGCTACAGAAGACAAAGTGCATTGTACGGGATATCAAAAAGGTGGATTTTATAACGTGGTAGATGAGAAAATAGCACAAACACCGAAAGTATTTTTAGAAATTTAAGTTAGGGTGGCATATATGACAAATAATCAAGACACGTTATTGAAACCTATTGCTGTTTTTGATGCGGGAATTGGTAGTTATTCAATTGTAGAATTGTTAAAAAAGACATACCCAAATCAAGACATAATATATCTGGCAGATCGCAATCAGTTTCCTTATGGTCAAAAATCTATCCATGAATTAGAAACTGTAATTAAGGAAACCATTCATTATTTAGGGAAGTGGAATCCTCGTTTGATTATCGTGGCATCTAATGTACCAACGATTACTATTTTGGATAACATGAAAGATAACTTTGATACTGAAATCGTAGGTGTTTATCCACCGGTGAAAGAAGCATTAGAGAAATCTTCTAGTAAACAAATAGGTATTTTAGGTGTTCAATCCCTAATTGAAAGTGATGCATTAAATGAATTTATAAACAATGAAGTTTCTTCAAGTCACGTATATCAATTTAATGCTTCTTCATTAGTTGAATTAGTTGAAGACGGTTCATTTATATCCGATAAATATCGTACTTTAATGACTGTGAAGAATTTTATGGATGATATTATAGACCAACATGAAGAAATCGATATATTTACATTATCTTCTACACATTTACCGTGGTTGTATAGTTATTTTAAAGAGTTATATCCGCATATCATGTTTATTGATCCTGCTCAAACTGTTATTGAACAAGCAGAATCATACACTTCCAACGGTCATGGGACGATTAAGACATTAGTAACTGAAAATGAGGACTATACTATAGAAGGTTTTGAATCTATACTTGAAAAGTTAAATATAAACTTAGACATTGAAAAGGTCGAGATAAATTAAAATTTTCATTTTACAACTTTAGATTATATGTTAGTATATCTTAACGATTAATTTAAAGGGGGTAAATGATGTTTGATATCGTATCTTTTCAACTGTTTTTAATCACAGTGCTTATCATCTGTATCACACCTGGTATTGATATGATGTTTATACTAAATAGAAGTATTTCACAAGGTAGAGATGCAGGTATATATTCAGCATTAGGTGTATCGGTTGGTGCAGTTGTTCATACTGTACTATCAGGATTAGGGTTGTCCATTATTTTACAAACTTCCGTGGTCTTATTCACAATTATTAAAATTGTCGGAGCAGTATATTTAATTTATTTAGGTATACAAATGTTTATAAGTAAACAATCGTCAATTTCAATAAAGAAGACTGTGTATCAATCTCGTAGAAAACTATTTGTACAAGGCGTGATCACGAACGTTACCAATCCAAAGGTAGCACTATTCTTTATTTCTTTTATTCCACAGTTTATTTCAGTGGATAATCAGTACGGTCCAATACCATTTTTAATATTGGGCAGTATTTTCGCAGTAATGGGTGCGATCACATCATTTATCATTGCGATCTTTTCAAGTAGTTTAACAACAAAATTAAGAGATAATATCGTAGCAGAAAAAATTATCAATAAAATAAGTGGCGCAGTATTTGTCATATTAGGAATAAGTCTATTCGGTACAAAATCATAAAGAAGTGAAAATGGCGCGGAACATTGAATAATGTCCCGGCCATTTTTTATATTGAGGAATAATAGAGTGAAGGGCGTTGTATTTATCAAGACTGAGCAAACAAGATAAATAGAGGCGTTGTATTTATCAAGATTGATCAAACAAGATAAATAGAAACGTTGTATTTATCAAGATAAATAGAGGCGTTGAATTTATCAAGACTGACCAAACAAGATAAATAGGAGCGTTGTATTTATCAAGACAGGCAAAACAAGATAAATAGGAGCGTTGTATTTATCAAGACTGGTAAAACAAGATAAATAGGAGCGTTGTATTTATCAAGACTGAGCAAACAAGATAAATAGGAGCGTTGAATTTATCAAGACTGACCAAACAAGATAAATAGAGGCGTTGTATTTATCAAGATTGACCAAACAAGATAAATAGGAGCGTTGAATTTATCAAGAGTGACTAAACAAGATAAATAGAGGCGTTGTATTTATCAAGACAGGCAAAACAAGATAAATAAGAACCTCGCACATTGCAAGTGGAGCGTGACTAGCAACATTGGAGCCGTGAATATTGCAAGTGGGACGTGACTAGCAACATTGGAGCCGTGAATATTGCAAGACGACCCAAACAAGCAACATAGCTCGCCCGTATGTTGCAAGACGACCCAAACAAGCAACATAGAGCAGCCGTATGTTGCAAGACGACCCAAACAAGCAACATAGCTCGCCCGTATGTTGCAAGACGACCCAAACAAGCAACATAGCTCGCTCGTATATTGCAAGACAGCCCAAACAAGCAACATAGAGCGACCGTATGTTGCAAGACGACTCAAACAAGCAACATAGCTCGCTCGTATGTTGCAAGACGACCCAAACAAGCAACATACGCATCTCACACACCTCACAAACCGCCATCCCACACTAAATACACCCATCCACCACACCTCAAATATGAAAAAAGGCTGAGGAAGCGGTCAAATTCCGCTGTCTCAGCCTTTCTTTTTATTATATTTGGTTTAATGCTTGGTTTAAGTCTTCTACTAAGTCTTCTGTATCTTCTATACCGATAGATAAACGTATCATGCCGTCTGCGATACCTTCTTTATGACGAATTTCTGCTGGTATTGATGCATGTGTCATAAGACTTGGTACTGAAATTAAGCTTTCTACCGCGCCTAAACTTTCTGCTAATGTGAATAATTTTGTATGTTTAATGACTTCTTTTGCTTTTTCTACATCAGCGACTTCAAATGAAATGATACCTGGGTATCCTGAAGCTTGTTCGAAGTGAATATCGCGATTCACATGGTCTTCGTTTAATGGATGAATTGTTTTAACAACATTTTCATGTTTGTTTAGTAATGCTACGACTTCTTTAACGTTTCTATTGATTTGTTCTACTCTTAAACCTAATGTTTTGATACCACGTGTTAGTAAATAACTATCTTGAGGTCCTAAAATACCACCAGTTGAATTTTGGATGAAGCCAATTCTTTCTCCAAGACTTTCGTTAGCTGTTACAACTAAACCTGATACAACATCACTATGTCCACCTAAGTATTTAGTAGCTGAGTGAAGTACAATATCAGCACCTAGGTCTAATGGATTTTGGTAATAAGGTGTCATAAATGTATTATCTACAACAGTTAACATGTCATGTTTTTTAGCAATGTCACTTGCTGCTTTAATATCTGTTACTTGAAGTAACGGATTTGATGGTGTTTCAATAAATAACATTTTAGTTGTATCTTTAATAGAAGATTCGATATTGCTTACATCAGTTGTATTGATAAAATCAAATTCAATACCGAAGCGAGAGAATACTTTTGTTAATGCACGGTAAGTACCACCGTATACATCTGAATTAATTAAAATATGGTCACCTTTGTCTAATAACATGATGACTGCTGAGATTGCTGCCATACCTGAACCGAACGCATAACCATTTGTACCGTGTTCTAAATCCGCGATTAATGTTTCTAATGCTGTACGAGTAGGGTTAGCTGTTCTAGAGTATTCATAACCTTGTCTTAAATTTCCGATTCCGTCTTGTTCATAAGTACTTGTTTGATAAATTGGTGTTGTTACCGCACCTGTATATGCATCTGTTGTTTTACCGCCATGGATGAGTAATGTTTTTTTATTCATAATCTTTTCCTCCATAATTAAATATATTTTTAGACATATATCTATCACTGCCATCAGGGAAAATGACAACAATATGTCCTTGTTCGATTTGTTTTGAAACGTCTATTGCTGCTTGTAATGCTGCGCCTGATGAACTACCAGCAAGAATACCTTCATTTAATGCAAGACCTGATACATTTGTAAATGCATCTTGATCCGAAATGACTTTAATATCGTCGATTAAATCTCGCTTTAGAAATGGTGGCCACTTTTCAACGCCAATACCTTCAGTATCGTGAGCATGCGCTTCGCCACCAGCAAGAATGCTTCCTTCAGGTTCTACAATGATATTACGTACTTGATGTTCTTTCATGACTGAAGCTATTCCTGTAAAAGTTCCGCCAGAACCAGCACCAGCAATCAAATGTGTGATGTCTGGACATTGTTCAAGAATTTCTGTCGCTAAAGTATGAACATATGCTTGTGGATTCTCATCATTTTCAAATTGATTGATGTAATAAGCGCCGTATTCTTCAGAGTAGGTCTGTGCTTGTTGACGCGCACCTAACATACCTTCTGAACGTGGTGTTCTTCTTACTTCAGCCCCTAAAGCTTTCATGATGTTCATTTTTTCTTCCGAGAATCCTTCAGGTGCAAAGATAACGCAGTTCATATTGTAATGGTTCGCTACGATAGCAAGTCCAATACCTGTGTTTCCGGCAGTGGCTTCAACTATTGTATCTCCAGAACGAATATTACCTTCAGCTAGTGCATGTTCTATTAGATGCTTGCCTAGTCGATCTTTAATGCTGCCACCTAAGTTATAACTTTCTAATTTCGCAAATATTTTCACGTTGTCTGTACTGTAATGTTCCAATAAGACAAGTGGCGTATTCCCGATTAAATCAAATGCTTTCATCCCATTACCCCAATATAAAATTAATAAATACCTTAGTTTTTCAATAAGAATTATAGGTTAAACATTATTAAAAATCAACTAAATTAAATTTGTTAGAATATTGAAAATATAATAAAAACAAAGTTAGTATATTTTTTATACTCAAAACTGTTGACATTTATTAGTGAGGGCGTTACAATTATCTCGAAATCGAAATAATATTTGAATAGGTGATGAACATGGATAGAACGAAAGAATCATTAAAAGCGCTAGTAGGTATAAAACGTACAAATGATACGTTAGATCGTATTGTTAAACAAGATATGAAGAACTACGGTTTAAATATTACTGAATTTGCTGTAATGGAACTTTTGTATCATAAAGGTGATCAACCTATTCAAAAAGTAAAACAACGCATCTTAATTGCAAGCAGTAGTACAACTTACGTCATCGATCAACTTGTTAAGAAAGGATATGTAACACGTCGACAAGATGAGCAAGATAAACGCATTACGTATGCTGTTCTAACCGAAAGTGGTCATGAATTGATGGAACGTATTTTTCCACAACATGCCGAAACAATTGAAAAAGCATTTTCTATATTAGATGACGAAGAGCTTGCGATTTTTCGTAGAGCACTTAAAAAAATAAGCGCAAATTCTACTGAGTAGTGGATAGCGCAAATTTTTTTACAACTTATTATTTCGAATTCGAAATAAAAATAAAGAAAGAAGGAAACTATAATGAGTAATCCAGAACTTATCGGTATCCATCACGTAACTGCAATGACAAATGATGCAGTAAGAAACTATGAATTTTTCACACAAGTACTAGGTATGCGTTTAGTTAAGAAAACAGTAAACCAAGATGATATATATACGTACCATACATTTTTCGCAGATGATCAAGGGTCTCCAGGTACAGACATGACATTCTTTGATTTTCCAAATAACCCGAAAGGTAGTCGTGGTACAAATTCAATTAGCCGTGCAGCATTTAGAGTGCCAAACGATGCAGCGCTTGAATATTATTTAAATCGCTTTGAAGAATTTGGCGTTAAACATGACGGTATCCAAGATTTATTCGGTAAAAAGGTATTACCTTTTGAAGAAGAAGACGGTCAAAGATATCAATTAATTTCAGATGAATTAAATGAAGGTGTTAAACCAGGTATTCCTTGGAAAAATGGTCCAGTACCTGAAGATAAAGCGATTTATGGATTGGGACCAATTGAAATTACAGTGAGCTATTATGAAGACTTCAAATCTGTATTGAAACAAGTTTACGGTATGAAACCAATTATTGAAGAAGAAAACGTAACATTGTTAGAAGTTGGAGAAGGCGGTAACGGTGGTCAAGTTATTTTGAGAAAAGACGACCAAGGTCCTGAAGCAAGACAAGGTTACGGTGAAGTACATCACGTATCATTCAGATTAAAAGACCATGAAGCGATTAAAGCGTGGGAAGAAAAATATAACGAACTTCGAATTGGTAACTCAGGTAATGTTGATAGATATTATTTTGAAGCGCTATACGCAAGAATTGGTCATATTCTTATAGAAGTATCTACTGATGGACCAGGATTTATGGGAGATGAACCTTATGAAACATTAGGTGAAAGTCTTGCATTACCACCATTCTTAGAAGCAAAACGCGACTACATTGAATCTGAAATTAAAGCTTTTGATACAAGTAGAGAACATTAATGAGAAAAGGTGTGGTTAAGATGAAGGAGATACGACCAGAAGTCTTATCGCAGAAAGAAAACTATAAATTGTTAATAGGATCTATTATTCCTAGACCAATTGCATTAGTCACAACAGAATCAGATGATAACGTACTGAATATAGCACCGTTTAGCTTTTTCAATGTTGTATCTTCAGACCCACCGATTCTTTCTATCGCAGTACAAAGAGTGAATGGTGAAATGAAAGATACTGCACGAAATATCATTCAGAATAAAGAAGCGGTCGTGCATATTGTAGATACAAATAATGTGCGTGATGCGAATCAAACAGCAGCTATGTTAAGTCATGAAGAAAGTGAACTCGAACGTACGAATTTTGAAATAGTAGATTCAGTTGAAGTATCTGTGAAAGGCTTGAAGCAAAGTAAAGTTCGATTTGAAGCGGTGCTATATGATGATATTGTAATTGAAAAAGATGGACAACCTATTTCAGATTTATTACTGCTAGAGGTGAAGTATTATCATTTTGATGAGCGTATTTATGATGATGGCTATATTAATAAAGAAGAGCTTAATGCGGTAAGCAGACTTGCCGGGAATGATTATGCTGAAATTGGACACACATTCACAATCGAAAGACCATAATATGATGGGAGATAGTAAATATGAAACATATATTTAAACAAGGTGCACAAGGTAAACCAGTATTTCTATTACTTCACGGAACAGGTGGAGATGAAAGAGATTTATTACCATTAGCAGAAATGCTTGATCCGACTTATAGTATTTTGAGTGTTAAAGGAGAAGTATCTGAGAATGGTATGGCTAGATATTTCAAAAGACTCGGAGAAGGGCAATATGACTTAGAAGATTTAGAATATAGAGGACAAGAACTGTATCAATTTATAGAAGAATCATCTAAAGAATATGGTTTTAAATTAGAAGATGTTATTCCAGTAGGATTCTCTAATGGTTCTAATATGGCGATTAACCTCATATTAAGAGAACAAACACCATTTCAAAAAGCATTACTCTTTGCACCACTTTATCCATTAGATTTAGAAAATAATCATAAAGATTTATCTCATTTTAATGTCTTTTTATCAATGGGTGCAAGAGATCCAATCGTTACAAACGCACAAAGCGAGCGCGTGATAGAAATATTTAAAGAACGTAACGCAACAGTGACAGAAGCATGGGTTAACAGTCATGAAATTACGCAAGAAGCGGTACTTAAAGCTAAAGAAATATTATAAAAAGAAGACCAGCTCGGGTGAGCTGGTCTTTTCTTGTGTGAGAGGGAGTATGGGTTGGAGTAGGAGTGGCTAACGATCAAGAATCGAAAACAAGATCGTTAGAAATTCTAACGTTCAAGAAAACGAAACAAGATCGTTAGCGCACCAAATCGCAGGTGGAAAAGAGTATAAATACACAAAATGAGCTGTCTAACGATCAAGAATGGAAAACAAGATCGTTAGAAATTCTAACGATCAAGAAAACGAAACAAGATCGTTAGCGCACCAAATCGCAGGTGGAAATGAGTAATAATACACAAAGTGAGCTGTCTAACAATCAAGAATGGAAAACAAGATCGTTAGAAATTCTAACGATCAAGAAAACGAAACAAGATCGTTAGCGCACCAAATCGCAGGAGAAAATGAGTGAAAATACACAAAATGAGCTGTCTAACGATCAAGAGTGGAAAACAAGATCGTTAGAAATTCTAACGTTCAAGAAAACGAAACAAGATCGTTAGCTAGCGAAATTGACCTAGAATTTGAAAAAATATAAGGAAACCTGAGTGCAAACGTCCAAGAACCAATACAAAAATTTCGTAAAATTAAATATAATAATTATAATACTGACATTTTTCAAATTATTTTTTCTCGGAAAATTGAGATAAATAAACTATATAGTGATATATTAGATTATAGAAATATAACTAAAGGATATGGAAGGTGACGAAGCAAATGAAAATATCTATGAAATTAATGGTTGGTTCTTTATTATGCACGATGATGTTAGTCTTATTATCAGCTTGTGGTAAGGAAGAAACTAAAACTTTTACTGGTGAGCAAAACAGAGCAGATGTTGAAATGACGTATACATATAAAGGGGACAAAGTGTTAAAACAAACATCTAAAATCACAATTGATTACAAAGATTTTAATATTACTGAAGATAGCCAGAAAGAAGAATTAAAGAAACAGCTTGAGACTGAAAGTAAAAAATTCCAAGATATTAAAGGTGTTAAGGAATCTGTAAAAAGTAACGATAATCAATTAATCGAAAATGTTGAAGTTGATTATGAAAAAGCTGATTTCAAAGAATTAAGAGATAATAATGTTGTTGATATTATTGGAGATACTGATAAAGGCGTAAGCATGAAAAAATCAGAAAAATTTATTAAAGAACAAGGATTCAAAGAGAAAAAATAACATAATAAAAAATCTCATGTGGCACTGAATGATTCAGTCACATGAGATTTTTTTATTTTATGATGGTACTTCTGTTCTTTTTTCGCTATGTTTTCTAAGGATAGCTGCTGATATAGCTGATACACCACCGAAGATGATAAAGCCTATAAACATCCACATTGTACTATTAAGTTCGATATCGTGGTGTAAATACAATAGTCCTCGTAATGTTTCTGCATAATGTCTAAATGGATTCCATCCGATCATATAGTCTTGATAAAATTGTGGCAACATTTGTTTTGGTAACATGATGAGTTGCATACTGAAGAATAACAATACCATAAATAATGGAATAGCTTTGACACCTAACCATGTCATAAATCCTAAGATGAGACTGATGAATGCAAGAATCGCGATTGAAATATATAAACCGATTTTAGTTGGTTCGTTAATTGTTACATCTAATACGTGCGTCATAAAGTAAATATATCCGAATCCACCGATTAATGCTGTAACGATCGCACCCCCTAATTGGCCAAGTGAAGCGATAATACGGTCTTTAATTGTGATATTATTACTTGTTCTGAATGAGAAGAATAGAACAACTGAGCCAACTAATGATGCTAACCATACTGGTGTGAACATTAGGAATGGTAAGTTTCCGTTACCTTGATGTGATTTAACAGCGTTCATGTTTGTTTTATCCACTTTAATTGGATTTGTGATACCTTGAATATCTGAAGCTGAAACGTCGACATCCATTTTATCTAAAGTTTGGATACCTTGTTTAGAAATTTGTGTATTCAGTTGATCACCGATAGTCGTTAACATTGTATTCGCGAGTTGTGCACCTTGCATGCTTGCACCTTCGTTAACGATAATTTCAACTTGTCCTTGTTTAACTTTAACAGGTTCAACTTTGTTTTGTTCTTGCATTTTTTTAGCTTGTTCAGGTGGAATTTGTCCACTTTCGATTTTTTCTTTCATTTGGGACTGCATTTCATTAATTTTTGCGTCTTGAACTGTCTTTTGAACTTTACTCATAGAATCTTTTGAAAGATTTTCATCTAAAATTAATGCACCATAATATTTGTTGTCTTTGAAGCCTTGTTTTAAATCTTTCTTGCTATCTACATCTACCCATTCAACTTTGTCTGATAAATCTTTATTGTCTTTAATTTTATCTGCAAAAGTTTTCCCGATATTGACGTCTTTGTCTTGCATTGTTGTACCTTTATCTTGATTCACAATCGCAATTGGGACTGATTTTGGTTCTGGATTATATGCTGGAATAAAAGCAATCGCTAATAATAGAAGTATGACGATTACTAGAATAGGTGTCATCCAAAAAAGTTTCTTTTTGAAAATATTCATATTTTTTCCTCCTTGATTAATGAACATTGTGTTGATTATTAATAACATTGTTTATTATAATAGAAATTAAGATAGATACAATCGTCAATTACTTACGATACGTTTATTAATCAACAAATATATGTAAATTGTTCATTAAAATAAGGAGAATGGTTAAAAATGGCAGAAGATCGACGCGTAAGAAAAAGTAAAAGAGCAATTAAACAAGCATTTATCCAGTTATTAAAAGAAAATAACCTTGATCGTATTACGATACAACAAATTTCAGATTTAGCAGATGTTAATAGAGGAACCTTTTATTTAAATTATGAAGATAAATATGCTTTGTTAGATGAAATGGAAAATGAACAAATAGAGAAAATTAAAGGATTTGTAGATATTAGAAAGATGGATTTATCCACTAAGACGAGTGATCGTTTTATTGAAGACTTTGCGAATAAAATTATTAAAAATGTCATTACACATATTGAGCATAATATTGAATTTTATCAAGTGATTCTAAACTTAGAACGTAAAAGTCAAATCGAAGAACAATTAGCAGATATTGTGAGAAGTAATATTAAACATTTAATAGGTAATAAGGATAATGTATTTGGCATTCCAGAAAATTATTACTTAAGTTATGTAGTAGGTTCAATGATGTCGATGATCAAATATTGGGTATCAGATGAAAATCGCGTATCCGTAGAAGAACTCGTAAATTATGTCTCAACAATCGCATCAACAGGACCATTGTCTATTATGAAACGTATGGTAGATGAGAATATTAAGTAATATAGAAGAAAATAATCATGATATGAATATAAATGGTAGATGGTAGAGAATGTACGGGCTTGTGCGCACGAAGACTAAAAAATATCGTGCGATAAGGTACAAAATGGAGGCATAACGCACGAAGACTAAGAGATATCGTGCAGTTATCCACCCAATACAATCCGTTCACATTATATAAATATAGAAAAGGCAGAGGCAACTATCGCAGCCCCTGCCTTTCATATTTCTTTATTTTATTTCATCACGTGTTTTAATGATTTTGTTAATAAATCCGTAGTCTTTAGCTTCTTGTGTGCTTAACCAGTAGTCACGGCCAGTATCTTTTTCTACTTTTTCAATATCTTGGCCAGTTTCTCTTGCGATTAATTCATTAATTTTTTGTCTTGTACGAATAATTTCTTTAGCTGTGATTTCCATTTCAACAGATTGACCTTGTACACCGCCAGAAGGCTGATGAATCATGAATCTTGTATTAGGTAAACTGTAGCGGTTTTCTTTTTTACCAGCTAAATAAATAATAACGCCTGCACTTACTACCCAACCAGAACCGATAATATTAACTTCTGGTTTAATGAAATTAATCATATCATGAATGTAATAACCTGAATCTACATGACCACCTTGGCTTGAAATGAATAAATTGATAGGTTCATCGCTCATTGCTTCTAATAGTAATAGTTGATTACCGACTTCTTTTGCCACTTTATCATTGATTTCCCCGGTAATAATAACCGTACGTGTTTCTAATAACTTTTCAGTAAGTATATCTTTTTCGTTATGTTTTTCTTCAGACATGAAATCACTCCTATAATGATTGATACTACTATTGTGAACGAGTGCGATTTTGATTTCAAATAATTTGACCTACTTTGACTAAATTAAATATTAAATAAATCGTTAAATGATTCAGCCATCGTAGGGTGGGTATATATGTTATCTCTTAAAACGGTATATGGAATTTGTTGATCCATTGCAAGTTTTAGAATGTTAATCAATTCTTCAGATTCTTTGCCATAAAGACTTGCACCTAGAATAAGTTTACTATCTACATCTACAACAACTTTGAATAAGCCTCTGTCATCATGATTGATTTTGTGACGCGGGATATTCTTCACTTCAATTTGACCTTCTAAAATATTGTGACCATTTTTCTTAGCTTTACTTGCAGTGTAGCCAATTCTTGAAAGTGGAGGATCTAGAAATACAGTATAAGGCACATAACCTCTGTTTTCCGTTGTGCGGTGCTGTTTACCAACTAAATGATCTTTAACAATACGGTAATCGTCTAATGAAATGTAAGTAAATTGAGGACCACCTTTAACATCTCCGACTGCATAAATATGGTCTACAGAAGTTTGTAGATGTTCATTGACTTTAATTTCACCTTTATCTCCAAGTTCGATATCTGTATTTTCTAAAGCTAAATCGGTATTAGGCACACGACCAGTCGCAAGTAATACCGCATCACCTGTTATATCACCTTGAGAAGTATGCACGATGGGACGATTATTTTCAGTAGAGAATGCTGTTACTTCAGCTTCATCAATAAATTCAATATCCTGACTAATGATTTCATCATAAATAAGAGAAGCAATATCTTTATCTTCAGTTACTAATACATGCTTACGAGGATGTACGATTTTAATTTTACTACCTAATTTTGAAAAGATTGTCGCGAATTCTAAAGCAATATAACCAGCGCCAATAATGACAAGCGTTTCAGGTAAGTGATCTAATGCCATAATCCCTTTAGAATCATAAATATTTTCGGTAGTCTCAATTCCTTCTATATCAGGAATATTTGAACGCGTACCCGTATTAATCACAATCTTATCCGCTTGAATCGTTTCAACCGTTTCATTTTGGTCATTTAAAAGCAACACTGTTTGGTTATCTTTAAAATGCGCTTTATAAGTGTACACTTCGATATTGTCATCAGAATTAAGATTGTTGAAATTCTTCTTATTTAAAGCAGCAACAACATCTTTTTTACGATCCATTGCTTCAGAGAATGAATGATGTTCTAGACTTTCGTGGAGCAATGTCTTACTAGGAATACAACCTACATTTATACAAGTACCTCCATACATTTTTGAATCTTGTTCAATAACCGCGACCTTTTGACCTTGCCCTGCAAAATCTTTAGCAAGCGTCTTACCAGCCTTACCAAAACCAATAATCAAAATATCAAATCGTTTCATTAATAAAACCTCCAATTGTGATGATTTATATTTAGTATAACGCTTTTGAAGATGTAAATCTGTGTAGGATGCTTCAATATCATTTAGCAAGTTTTCTATTATTTTACCGTTTTCAAGTTTATGCATAAAAATCTAAATTAATTATGAAAGCGTTTAATACTATAATGAATTTACAAATTACATAGGAGGCAATAGATATGTCTAATAATTGGTTAGAGATAGAACGTAAAGTAATAATTGTTACAGGTGGAACATCTGGAATTGGTAGACAGATTGTGAATTCTCTATTAGAAAATGGTGCAATTGTATATAATGTAGATTTAAAAGATAATCCAATTGATAATGAACATTATCATTTTATTCAAACGGATGTTACAGATGAAGAAGCGGTTCAAAGTACAGTTAGTCAAATTTTAGAAGAGCAATCTCAAATTGATGTACTTGTTAATAATGCAGGTATAAATTTACCTAGATTATTAGTGGATGTTAAAGGTGAAAAACCAGAATATGAAATAAATATGAAAGATTTAGATTTAATGTTTGGCGTGAATTTAAAAGGACCTATATTATTTAGCCAAGAAGTAAGTAGACAATTCGTCAAAAATAATAAAGGTATTATTGTTAATATTGCGAGTGAAGCTGGTCAAGAAGGCTCAGAAGGTCAAAGTATATATTCTGCTACAAAAGCTGCATTAATCGGATTTACAAGAAGTTGGGCTAAAGAATTAGGTAAATATAATATTAAAGTTGTAGCAATTGCTCCAGGAATATTAGAAGAAACTGGATTACGTACAAAACAATATGAGGAAGCATTAGCTTATAGTAGAAATACAACTGTCGATAAACTTAATGGTGATTATTCAAAATCTATACCATTAGGAAGAGTAGGAGAGTTAAAAGAAGTAGCTGATTTAGTTTGTTATTTAAGCTCAGACAAATCAAGCTATATTACGGGGACAACAATTAACATTTCTGGTGGTAAATCAAGAGGTTAAATTAAGAGATAGAAAGGTGGGGAAGTTATGTTATTGAATAAAAAACATTTATTAATAATAGAAGTATTGCAGAAAGAACACATATCAACTGATAAACTTGCCCACCAACTTTCTATATCTCAAAGAACGTTATCTAACTATATTAATCAACTACTTACACATTTTGGTGGTTCAATCAGTATTATTAAAGATCATCATGAAATATCGATGATTGTATTAGATGAATCAGTATTCTTTAATATTTTACAAAAACTGAAAAATAATATAAGTAAAAGCATTCATGAAGTCGAAGCTAGAGAAGAAAGTGTCTTTTACTATTTATTGAATAATGGTGTTTGTACAATCGATGACATTGCTGAAGAACTATATATAAGTAAAAGTATCGTTAATAATACGTTGATAGAAATAAAAAACATATTAAAAAATTACAAAGTTGAAATTAAAGGTACTCAAAACGTTGGTCTCAGAATCGAAGGTAGTGAAATTGAAGTAAGGAAAGTATTGATTGAATGTTTTCCGAATCAATATAAAAGTGCTATATTACCGGACCACATAAATGAAACTTTAAAAAATATTCAAGATAAGTTTAACTTAGATGCTACTAGTTATAGAAGATTAAGACTTTCTACACAAGTTATATTAACAAGGTTGGATGAAGGATTTAATATTCAACAAAATGTTCAAATAGACGAGAGAGTGTATGAATCGGAAGACTTCAAAGTTGTCAGTGGCATTAAGGATTATATTAAGAAACATTATGAAGTTGTATTTCCTAACTTAGAAATTCTATTAATCGTCTTTCAAATTATTGGTAGGAGAGCTTCGATTATAGATGAAATGATAAATGAACAAGATCAGACAATACTTAATAGTATTATTGAGAATACTATTAAAGACATTAACTTTTACTACACTATAAAAATAGATGAGCAACTGTTCAGTAATGATATAAAACTTCATATCAAATATCTCATAAATAGACTCATATTCGAGATTAATATTCATAATGATTTAATAGATGAGGTTAAAAAGAGATACCCATTTGCTTATGAATTATCAAAGGTACTTGCAGAAAATATTGAAAAAGAATTAGATATAGAAGTTCCTTTAAATGAACTTGGATTTTTATCTATATATTTTAGTGTTTACTTGCAGCAATTAGAACAAAAGTTAAAAGAAATAAAGTCGATTGCGTTTATAACAGATCAGGGATTAAGTAGTGGAAAATTGGTCACAGTGCAGTTAGAAAGAATTTTTGGTAAAGATGTTCAAGTGAAAGTAATAAATGAAAATCAAATTGAATTGAATGATATAGATCAATTTGATTTAGTAGTTTCAACAATAAAAAGTAATAGATTATTTAATAAAATTATTTATGTAGATAATATTTTAGATGAACAAGCTTTGAAGCTTAAAATAGAGCAGTTTCTAATATATAAAGATGTTAATAATCGCCAATTATTTAATAATAGTATTTTAGTTGATTTTATCAACGAGTCTGATGTTTATCATATTAGTAAAAGAATGAATTACAAAGATGTCATAAAGTATTTATCACTTGAAATGATTGATGAAGAGAAAGTAGATTCTGGCTTTTCGAATAGAATACTAGAAAGAGAAGATAATAAATCTACCATAACTGGTTTATTAGGCTTCCCTCATACTAGCCACAGTCTAAATGATATATGGGTGAAGTTTTGTATATTAGATGAACCTCTATTAGATTATGAAAATGTAAAAATTATTGTAATGGTAGCAACACCAGAAAATGAAGGTAATGAAGCGGTACTAATTCGATTATATGAAGAAATATTAGCAATTACAGCTAACAGTTATATCATTGAAAAAATCAATCGTGATACGGATTATATATCGCTTGCACATATACTAAATAAAGAAATCGGAGGTTAGTTATGTTTTTTATTATATTGATTATCATGTTAGCTGTTGGATTTGTAATTCAGTATTTATTAGGACTACTTCAAATTAAAAATTTTACAAAGCATTATACGAGCATGCGTGAAAATGGTCGTGTAGCAATAGGGAGAAGACCAGCAATTTTTAAAGCTGGGACACTCGTTTTACTACAAATAAATAATCGGAATGAAATCGAAGATGCAAGATATATGCAAGGGGTAACCGTATTTTCGAAATTTAAAAAATTAAAAGGTTTAGATGGTTATAAAATCAATAAATTAAGAGATACAGATTTGAAAAAATATAACAAATTGTTAATTAAAGCAATATTGGACGCACAACATACATTTAACGTCATTCAATCAGGTGGAGAAATTGAGAAGATTCCATCTCCAATGATGAAGGCAGTTAAAAAAATAAATGGAATGTTTAAAAAAGAAGGGAGTAAATCATCATGGACTTCATAGTTAAGTTAGCTGAAGGATTTATTAAGTTATTTCAAACAGGTGCAGATACATTTATAGACTGGATGACAACAATTGTACCACTCGTTTTAATGTTATTAATTGCAATGAATACTTTAATTCAATTAATAGGGGAACACCGTATTAATATTATTGCTCAAAAATCATCCAAAAACCCATTATTAAGATATTTAGTATTACCATTCTTAGGATCGTTTATGTTAGCAAATCCAATGGTACATTCGCTCGGTAGATTTATGCCTGAAAAATATAAACCAAGTTATTTTGCATCAGCTGCACAATTTGCACATACAAGTAATGGTATTTTCCCACATATAAACCCAGCAGAGTTATTTATTTTTATGGGTATTGCAAATGGTATTCAACAGTTGGGATTACCAATGACAGATTTAGCAGTTAGATATTTACTAGTTGGTCTTGTTATGAACTTTATTGGTGGATGGGTAACAGACTTTACAACAAGTTATGTTGAGAAACAACAAAAAGTTAAATTAAGTACTGAAGTTAAACTTGAAGGGTGAGGTGACATAAAATGAGTCAAAAAGCTAAAATTGTAAAAGGTTCAGGTGGATTTGGTGGACCATTAGAAATAGGTATTGAAGGTAAAAAAGATAAAGTTATGTATGTTACTGGTGGTCATAAACCAGATATCGTTGATAAAATTTGTGAAATAACTGGAGGAACACCAGTTAATGGTTTTGAAACATCAGTACCTGAAGATGAAATCATGGTTGCTGTTATTGATTGTGGTGGAACTTTGAGATGTGGTATATATCCTCAAAAAGGTATCCCTACAATAAATATAATGGCAACTGGTAAAAGTGGTCCATTAAGACAATATATTACTGAAGAAATTTATGTTTCTAATGTGGATGTTGATCAAGTGACAGTAGCTGGAGAAAATAATTCTACTGGTAATGATACTGACTCTAACAATTCTGCAGATACTTCAGAAGAAAAAACGACTTATTCTAAGAATAAAAAAATTATGGAAACAAGAGCAGAGCAAGAGAATAAATCACTTTTAACTAAAATAGGTTTGGGTGCAGGTAAAGTAATCAATACTTTCTACCAAGCTGCTCGTGATGCAGTAGAAACGATGTTGCATACAATCATTCCATTTATGGGATTTGTTGCATTACTAATTGGTATTATTCAAGGATCAGGAATTGGTGATTTATTTGCTAAATTTATGTCACCATTAGCAGGTAATATTTGGGGATTATTAGCTATTGGGCTTATATGTTCATTACCATTCTTAAGTCCATTATTAGGACCTGGTGGCGTTATCGGCCAAGTATTAGGAACACTTATTGGTGTTGAAATTGGTAAAGGTAACATCCCACCTCATTTAGCATTACCAGCATTATTTGCAATAAATACACAAAATGCTGCAGACTTTATTCCGGTTGGATTAGGTTTAGCAGAAGCAGAAACTAAAACGATTGAAGTTGGTGTGCCATCTGTTCTATATTCACGGTTCTTAAACGGTGTGCCTAGGGTATTCGTCGCCTGGTTAGCAAGCTTCGGTCTATATAAATAATTAAGGAGAGTAAATGACATGTATCAAACAGAGATTAAAAAAATAGGAAAAGATGCTAATGCATTTGAAGCAGAAAAGATGATTATATTATTTGGTGATAACGCACCAAATGAATTAGTAGATTTTTGTTACATTATTGATATTAATCCGGTTGAAAATGAAATTACTGAATCAAATAAATTATTCATTGATGGAACAGAATATGAAATTACAAAAGTAGGATCTGCAGTAAATAAAAATTTAAATGATTTAGGTCATATTACTTTAAAATTTGATGGAAGTACAAATGCAGAACAATCTGGATCATTATATTTAGAAGACAAAGAAATCGTGACACTTCAAGAAGGTTCAAAGATTGAAATAATTTAAAATAATTAGAACAGAAAAAAGCTTTGAAAGAGCTTTTTTCTGTTTTTTTATAAAATTATCCAAGAAATATAAGTAATATTACAATATTGGTCGACCACTTATGAGGCTAATAAGCTTATATGCTTGTGGTGTTTTTCACAAAAGTGGATGCTTAACAAAGTGTAAAATTACAGTTGTGCTTATTTTTCAATATGGTAATATACATAACTATATTGAAAGGGTGTTTATAAAAACATGAAATTCAACAAGAATAAAATAAATGTTGTAGATATGAAACAAACTAAAAAAAGTGTTTATGCTACAGGTATTGGTAATGCTATGGAATGGTTTGACTTTGGTCTTTATTCTTATTTAGCAATTATCATTAGTAAGAATTTCTTTACATCAGTTGAAAATGATGAACTGAAATTAGTATTTACTTTCGCTACATTTGCGATTGCGTTCTTAATGAGACCACTTGGTGGTATTATATTTGGTAAAATCGGCGATAAACTTGGCCGAAAAACCGTTCTTACAACTACTATCGTATTGATGGCAGCTTCAACGTTATTAATTGGATTATTGCCTACTTATGATCAAATAGGTATTTGGGCACCAGTCTTATTATTACTAGCGAGAATTATTCAAGGGTTCTCAACTGGTGGGGAATATGCAGGTGCAATGGTATATATTGCAGAATCTTCTCCAGACAACAGAAGAAGTGCTTTAGGTAGTGGATTAGAAATTGGTACTTTAGGTGGCTATATTTTAGCTTCGTTATTAGCAAGTGGATTATTTATTGGTTTATCAGATGCACAAATGCAAGCATGGGGTTGGAGAATTCCATTCATTCTAGGTGCACCACTTGGTTTAGTTGGACTTTATTTAAGAAGACATTTAGATGAAACACCAATTTTTGAAAATGATATTTCTGAGAATGATGAAAAACCAGAACCATTCATTTCAATTATTCAAAATCACAAAAAAGATATTATTGTTTGCTTTATAGCAGTTGCGTTCTTTAATATTACAAACTATATGTTACTTTCATATATGCCGTCATACTTAGACGAAGTAATTGGTATTTCAACTACAGTTAGTACGGTATTGATTACAAGTGTAATGGTTATTATGGTGCCATTAGCATTTATATTCGGTCGTTTAAGTGACAAAATTGGTAACAAAAAAGTTGTGTTATTCGGTACATTTGGTTTAACAGCATTTTCAATGCTAGCGTTCTATTTCATAGGACTTAACCAATTAATGTTTATATCATTAGGTATCTTTATTCTTGGCTTCTTCTTATCAACATATGAAGGTGCAATGCCAAGTTTATTACCAAGTATTTTCTATACAGATGTTCGTTACCGTACATTAGCGGTTACATTTAACGTATCTGTTTCAATATTTGGTGGTACAACTCCATTAGTTTCAACATGGTTAGTACATGTCACACAAAATCCATTAGCACCAGCTTATTATTTAACAGCTGTAAGTGTTATAGGATTTGTAACAATACTATTCCTATTTGAAACAACATCAGGAAAAGCATTAAAAGGATCATATCCAACAGTATCTTCTAAAAAAGATTTCGAACATGCCGTTAAAAATCCTGAAGATGCACTATGGTGGACAGAACAAGAATTACAAAAAGGTAAAGTAAAAACAGATTAATATATATGAAGAAAGCCGAAGACGTTTGTGACGTCTCCGGCTTATTTTATTAGAGTAATGGAAGAAGAGAGAGCTTTCCTCAACTTTCCAATGTATGAATTGTTTCATCTATACCGAAATATTTTTTTAATATGGCTTTATATTGATCATGTTTGAAGCTTTCTTTTTGTTTATGATTTTTAGACGTAATGGTTAAATGATCATAAGACATGCTTACTCTACCATATTCTTTAGCCATTGTAATAATTAGTTTCTGAACGAATATTGAATCAGGATGATGTTCATTATAATCTAAATGTTCTATAAAGAAGTCCCACGGTCTACAAATTTCATTTGTTAAATAAGATGTGAGCCATGATTGGTCATCTAACTGTTTTTGAAGGTGAATGACACGATCTTCGTCTAAAATAGCACGATAATGACCGTTAACATCATCAATAACTACAATATTATCTGGGTCAGAGATTGGAATAGCTTTTGTTGGTAAATCTCCAAATCCTACGTCTGCAATATAAGGTTGATCTAAATGTACGATTGTCGACATATGTGAACCGTCTCTACTCCAATTGTCATCTGGCGTATGAATCGTTCCTGATACACGTTCGACGTGAAATCCTTTTTCTTTTAAATAATATTGAAAAATCGTATTTAATTCAGAACAAAATCCACCACGATGGCGATGAACAATTTTGTTAAATAAATCATCAATGTTCACTGAAATCGGTTCTTTATTTTGAACGCTAATATTTTCAAAAGGCACAGTGTACATGAATCTTTCGATATAGTGGTTCAAAGTGCGCAAATCTACTTGATTAAAAGATTCTGTATCTATTTTTAAGTACTCTTCAAATTGTAAAATATTCAACTCAAAACCTCCTATTTAAATCTTAATTCTATTATAAAGGATACAAGGATAGAATATGTTAATATAAAATTGATATACAACGTTATTTTAAAGAAAGCTAGGTCATGCATATGAGAATTGGTACCATTTCAGATTTGCATATAGATAGAAGTAAAGATTACTATCCTCAAGATTTTGAATATATTTTAGCGCAAGAAATTACACATTTGAATTTAGACCTTTTATTAATAGCAGGTGATGTTTCAAATCATTATTTACAAACGATGCAGTTTGTTCAAAATGTTAAGCGTCATTCTAAAGTTGAAGTGTTGTTTATACCTGGCAATCATGATTATTGGAAAAAAGATCAAGAAGAAAAAAGTTCGTATGAAATTTTTGAATATTATAAAGCGCAACCTGAAAGTATTATAGCAAGTCCATATATTGTGAATGAAGATTGGGCGATTGTCGGGCATAGTGGATGGTATGATTATAGCTTTGCAGATCAAAACAAATTTAGTATGGAAAGGTTAGAACGTAGAAAATATTACGGCTCTACATGGTTGGATAAAGAACATATCGATTGGGGTAAGTCAGACTTAGAAATGTCGCGATTAGCTGCAGAATCCGTGAAAAATGATTTAGAACAGGTGAAAGATAAAAATATTATATTAATGACGCATATTGTGACCAATCGTAAATTTGCAGTTCCAATGCCACATAGAATATTTGATTACTTTAATGCATTTATAGGTACATCAGACTTTGACAAGTTCTATGAAGCATATCCAATCAAATACAGCATTATGGGGCATGTTCATTTCCGTAATATAATAGAAGAAAGTGGTATTCAATATATATGTCCATGTCTCGGTTATCAAAGAGAGTGGCGAACGACTGATTTAGCAACTGAAATTAAAAATACAATACAAGTTATCGAAATATAAAAAAATATATCGCAGAAAATTTATGATTATAATAGGTGATTGAATGAAAAAGTATATATCATTATTTATCATAGCAGGAAGTGTGCATGCACTATTTTCATTGTATTGGGGACTTGGTGGAGAAGCGGGTCTCATAACAGTTGGCTCATGGGTCTTCACGTTAAGTGCACAGTTTGGAATATGGATTAATATCGCGCTGTTATTAATAGGGGTGTTTAAATTTTTAGCGACCATCGTGCCATTAACATTAACCAATCATTTTGATAAGAAAATATATATCATATCTTTAATAGGCAGTATTTTTCTAATGATATATGGCGGATTAAACATGATAATTGGCATATTAAAAATGTGTAAAATAATCGAAAACCATAACTATTTTACAGCCTTCGGACAAGCATACGTGTGGGATCCACTATTTTTATTATGGGGAATCGGATTGTTCGGATATATTATGAAAGTGAAACAGAATAGATAAAGGAAAACGCCACTGGCAGGAGCCTGTGGCGTTTTTGTCGTATAAGATGACGAAGTTTGTATGCTGTAAGGGACAGAATTCCGAGAAATGTCCGTAAGAGAGCGTCCATCTAATTACCAGAATTCAGAATAATGGAAGATACAGCCGTTCTAATTACCAGAATTCCGAATAGTGATAGTTAGCCACAACCTCAACACCACCATCCACACTTATTATTTCTGTTCTTGTAATTTTTTCGCGATTTGTTGTATTTCTTGTATTTGTTTCGTAGTGGATTTAATGCCACCTGATGAGAAGTACCATGATTTTGCATCTAAGTTAATGATGTTATTATTTTTTATGGCATCTACGTCTTTAAGTACGTCGTTTCCTAGTACTTTCTTACTTGTTCCTTTTCCGTCTGTTGCTTCGTCTCTATCCATTGCGAATATGACTTCTGGATCTTTTGAAGCGACGTATTCAAAGCTGACGGGTTGGCCGTGTGGATTTGGTTTAACTTTTTTATCTGCTGGTTTAAATCCAAGTTGATCATAAAGTAGGCCACCGAATCTTCCGCCTGGTCCGTAAGTTGATAATTCGCCTTGGCTTGTAAGTAGCAGCATGACACTGTTATCTATATTTTTAACTGATTTCTTAGCTTTTTGTTCTTCATTTTTAAGTTGATCTGTAAGTTCTTTAGCTTTCTTTTCTTCTCCAAAAATCTTTCCGAGTTTCGTCGTGTTATCTGAAACTGATTTTACGACGGCATTATCATCTGAACCTATATAAAGAAGTGATGCGTTAGGGGCAGCTTTTTTAAATTCTTTTAATGTTTCGCTGCTTGCTGTACGATTTGAAAAGATAATCAAATCTGGATCAAGTTCAGCTATTTTTTCAAAATTTGGTTTTCCTAATTCACCGACATTTGTATATTTATCTTTCGTAAAAGATTTTAATTCTTTAGGTAGCATAGAGTCGCTTGAACCAATTGAAATACCGGCTACATTATTTTCTTTACCAAGTGCTTTAATGATATCTGTTGCACCATAATCAAATGTGACGACTTTTTTTGGATCTTTCGTGATTTTGACTTTTTCATCTTTCTGTTCTGCATCTCTTCCATCTTTATATTTACCACGTAATTCATATTTTTGATTAACTGTAACTGTTTCTTTCTTGCTGTCTGAATCACTTGTTTCTTTTGATTGACCACATGCTGCTAATAAAAGTGTGATGACCATTAATACAAGTAACTTTTTCATTATGTATGCTCCTTTATTTTAATATATTTATTGATGGAACGACTTTAAATAAACCTGTTGATTCTATCATGAATTTTAAAATTCTGACATGACTCATACCTGTAAAGACAACTGTTCTATCATGATTGAGTGCATTTTTCATGATGTTGTTGGCCATAAATTGATTACGTTCTAACCATTCAAGTGAAAAGGCGATACCTGGACTATCTGCAAGTGAACGAATAGCAAAAACTTGTTCTAAAGGAATGACTGTATCCTGATATTCCGTTAATTGTTCATATAATGATAAATCTTGTCCTTTTTTATTTTGATGACTTTGTTTTGCTTCGTTTAAATGTTGGTATAGTATAGGGTTATCATTTTCAAGGTATTCATCTGCAAATGCTGCACGAATCTTACGTGTTTGCATTTGATTGTTGTCGATTGGTATAACAGTTGGTAAATTTAATTTCAATGCGAGTGGTATCGCTAAAAAATGATGTTCGTTGAGTTGAAGCGGTAAATGTTTACGGGATAATTGGTTAAAGTCTTTATCTAATTGATTTTTATTTTTAATATCCCATTCAATTGCGATTAAATCTGGATTGTATTGCTGTAATTTATTCAAAATGACGTCAGCGTCTTCTAAGTATCGTTGATAAGTTTCTAAAAAATATTGATTGCTTTGGTCTAACCGAATATGTGGCGTACCAATGATGCAAATTTCTTTTTGTGCCAATTTGACACCTCCTTAATTGATAATCGTTATCAATTATACATGAACGTTTTTATAAATACAATGCTGCTATTATTTTAAGATAATTAAATAATAATGTTATAATTAAATAATAGAAAATTTAGATTCAGGAAAGGGCTGGAAGTATGTTTTTAGCTTGGAATGAAATGAGACGAAATAAGACGAAGTTTGGTCTAATTATTGGCGTATTAGTTATGATTAGCTATCTTTTATTCTTATTATCAGGGTTAGCAAATGGATTGATGAATATGAATAGAGAAGCAGTCGATTTATGGAAAGCAGATGCGATTGTATTGAATAAAGATGCCAATCAAACAGTTGCACAATCATCTATTAATACAGATGATGTTAAGGGCAAATTTGATAAAAGTGAAGGCTTAAAGCAAACGGCTGTTATTGCTTCAGACGGTAAAAACAAAGAGAATGCGACGGTCTTTGGTATCGATGGAGAAGGTTTCTTAATGCCTAAAATAGAAGACGGCAAACTGTTTGAGAAAGATAATGAAGTCGTTGCAGATCATACTTTAAAAACAAAAGGATTTAAAATCGGGGACACATTAACACTTTCAAATAGTGATGAAGAATTAAAAATTGTCGGTTTCTCAGTAAGTTCTAAATTTAATGCATCACCTGTTTTATTTACAAATAATGAAACGATTGGGAAATTAAATCCGATGTTAAAAGGCGATAAGATTAATGCGCTTGTCGTTAAAGATAAAAATTGGAAAGATGTTGAATTGAATAAAGATTTAGAAGTAGATGACATTGAATCATTTATTACGAAATTACCAGGCTATCAAGCGCAAAATTTAACACTAAACTTTATGATTGTATTCTTATTTGCGATTTCAGCAATGGTTATTGGTATATTCTTATACATTATTACGTTACAAAAGAGAAATTTATTTGGTGTCTTAAAAGCGCAAGGATTAACGAATGGCTTTTTAGCGCGTTCAGTTATGAGCCAAACGATTATTATCGCTTTAATCGGTACATTGATTGGCTTTGGATTAACGGTGTTAACAGGTTCATTCTTACCAGAAGCAGTGCCTATTAAATTTGATTATTTAACAATGTTGTTATACGGTATCGTGCTTATTATCGTCGCAATTTTAGGTAGTTTATTCTCAGTATTAAGTATACGAAAAGTAGAACCATTGAAAGTCATTAGTTAGGAGGCGGAAACATGTTAGCATTTGAGAATGTCACAAAGTCATTTAAAGACGGTAATAGAACGATAGAAGCAGTAAAATCAACCAACTTTAAATTAGAAAAAGGCGAACTAGTCGCCATTATTGGACCATCAGGATCAGGGAAAAGTACGCTATTAACAATGGCAGGTGCCTTGCAATTACCATCAGAAGGTACTGTGTCTTTAAATGGTCAAAATATCAATCAATATAATGAAAAACAATTATCTAAACTTCGATTAAAAGAAATCGGCTTTATACTACAAACGAGTAATTTAATACCATTTTTAACCGTGCAACAACAATTTGAATTACTTAAAAAAGTGAAAAAAGACGTGATGAATGAAGAAGAACATACAAGGTTATTAAAACAACTCGGTTTGGATAAAATCTTAACCCAATTACCAAGTGAAATATCAGGCGGTCAAAAACAAAGAGTGGCTATCGCTAAAGCACTTTACACAAATCCATCGGTTATACTAGCAGACGAACCAACCGCATCATTAGATACAGAAAATGCAATAGAAGTTATGGAAATATTGAGAAGAGAAACAAAAGAATTAAATAAATTATGTATTATCGTAACGCACGATCAAAGACTGACATCATACTGTGATAAAGTATTTAAAATGGTAGACGGTGAGTTGAAAGAAGAAGCATAACGTGGTTGATTAAATAGAAGAATATAGAAGTAAGGATGATAAACAATGTTATAAGGTTTATCATCCTTTTTTTATTTAAAAATATGTAATGAGAAATAAAATTAATGAAAATACTAATAAAAGAATAGATATAAGTAAATTGAATTTTTCTTTTTCCCAAATATCAGCTAAGAAAAATAGAGATAACGATAGTAAAATTAATGATGTGAAAAATTTACTATTTAAATTAGCAAACGCAACTATTAATAATAAGAAGCCCAACAATACACTGATCCAAAATGATATTCTTGTTTTTAAAAAGTTAATTGGTAACACGCTCCTTTATTGTTAAATTCTAATTATAATCTATTAATATCATTAATTTACAAAAAAAGGAAGGTGTACTTGTATAAATAGATTGTATTCATATAATGCTATAAAAGAGAAGGTATTTTATAACGATTTTGTGAAGTGCGGACGCCTGAGGGAATCGTATGCGTGAGAGACTACAGGCTCGAACCATACCCTAGGCAAGCATGCACGAACAAAATCGTAGATTATAAAAATAACAACTCACTTTTACTGAATAAATCAGTCGAATGAGTTGTTATTTATTTTGAGTTAGTATTGATATCCTAGCCTTTTATTTTTTATTCATAACTTTTTAATGCTTTTTCCATGATGTCCCATGCTAAGTCTACGTTCACTTCTGTAGCGAAATAGGCGTTAGGTTCTTGTTTATAAGTATTATGCAAATCTACAGACATTGTGCCATATGTGAGGTCGCTTTGATGTTCAATTTGGATAAATGTTTTTTGTAACGTGAATATTTCAGGATGCAGCAAATAGAGAATTGTACAAGCATCATGAATAGGACCACCATCCATATCGAATTGTGATTTATATGTAGATTTAAAGAACTTTAAGAGCTCAACTACGAAATGAGAAATTGGATTATTGATTTGATGAAATCTTTCAATTACAGCATCATCTGCTAATAATTGATGCGTCACATCTAATCCGAATACTACAACTGGGATGCCACTTTCAAATACTTTTTTCGCTGCTTCTGCATCAACCCAAATATTAAACTCCGAAGTTGGGGTCCAATTTCCAAACGTTCCACCCCCCATAATGACGATTTCTTCTATATTATGAGCGATTTTAGGTTCTTGGATAAGTGCCATCGCAACATTTGTTAACGGTCCTGTTGCTACGAGTGTTATAGGTTCGTTACTATTTAAGACTTCTTCAATTATGACATTTACACCATGCTGGTTTGTAGGCTTTAAGTTTGGAACTTTTGGTAATTCAGGACCATCTAAGCCACTTTCACCATGAATACTTTCAGCAAATGCAGCTTTCTTAATTAAAGGTCTGTCCGCACCGACTGAAACAGGAATGTCGCCTCTATTCATAATATCTAATACGTTTAAAGCGTTTGTTGTATTCTTATCTACTGATTGATTCCCCGCAACTGTTGTCACTGCTAAGATATTTAATGGACTAGATTGAGCACCAGCCAATATTAATGCGATAGCATCGTCGTGCCCAGGATCACAATCCATGATGATTTTTCTATTTTGTAACATTTAAACACGTCCTCTTAATTAATGTATGTCTTGATGTCATTATACTAAAGCGTTTTCAACTAAACAAAATAAACAGACTATAAAAAATTATTCTAAATAAGGTCTTGTTTTTTAACAAATATACGTATATAATTTTAAATCGTAAACGTTACTATTTGTATAAGGAGTGTACGAGATGAAAAAATGGATTGGGGTACTAACAGTTGTTTTTGCAATTTGTATGGTATTAGCTGGCTGTAATCAAACAGATAGCAAAAATAATGATTCTGATAAATTAAAGATTAAGACGACAGTTTACCCATTGAAATCTTTTATAGAACAAATTGGCGGTAAGCATGTAGAAGTAGAATCAATTTATCCTGCAGGAACAGATTTACATAGTTATGAACCAACGCAAAAAGATATTTTAAACGCGAGTAAAGCAGATTTATTTGTTTATACAGGAGATGATTTAGATCCAGTAGCAAAGAAAATTGCCTCAACTATTAAAAAAGATGATAAAAAATTATCACTTCAAAATAGTATGGATCAATCAGAACTTTTAACAGATCAACATGAACATGGTCACGAGCACGGGGAAGATCATGATGACGAAGATGAACATCATGAACATGGAGAAGACCATGAAGAGCATGAACACGAACATGAACATCATCACCACGGTGGATTTGATCCTCATGTATGGTTAGATCCTAAAATCGACCAAGAAATGATCAAAGGAATTAAAGATGAATTAATTAAGAAAGACCCAGACCATAAAGCAGATTATGAGAAAAATTATAAAAAATTAAATAATGAATTATCGGATATCGATCAATCATTAAAAGATGCTACTAAAGGTCATGAAGGCCATACAGTATTTATCTCTCATGAATCTTTAGGTTACTTAGCAAATCGTTATGGATTTGTTCAAAAAGGTGTTCAAAGTATGAATGCTGAAGATCCATCACAAAAAGAATTAACTGAAATTGTTAAAGAAATTAAAGATACAGATGCGAAATACATCTTATATGAAAGCAATATTTCATCAAAAATTACAGACACAATTCGTAAAGAAACAGATGCTAAGCCATTAACGTTTAATAATATGGAATCTTTAACGAAAGAACAATTAAAAGAAAAAGACCTTTCATATCAGTCATTAATGAAAGAAAATATTAAAAATATCGAAAAATCATTAAACGACAAGATTACAACAAAAGATGATAAGAAAGCTGCATCACATGATAAAGCAATTGAAAAAGGGTATTTCAAAGATTCACAAGTAAAAGACCGTAAACTATCTGATTATGAAGGTGACTGGCAATCAGTATATCCATATTTAAAAGATGGCACACTTGATGAAGTCTTCGAACATAAAGCTGAAGAAGATGGCAAAATGTCTGAAAAAGAATATAAAGCTTATTATGATAAAGGCTATAAAACAGATGTCGAAAACATCAAAATCGATGGCAATAAAATCAGTTTTACTAAAGAAGGCAAAACAACAACTGGAGAATATGAGTACGATGGCTATGATATCTTAAAATATGAAAAAGGTAATAGAGGCGTAAGATACACATTTAAATTAAAAGGTGAATCAAACGATAACTTACCGAAATATGTACAATTTAGCGATCACAATATTTATCCTAAAAAAGCTGCACATTTCCATATATTCACGGGCAATGATAAAGATAAAGTCTTAAAAGAATTAGATAACTGGCCAACTTATTATCCAGCTAAATTATCTAAAGACGAAGTTAAAGAAGAAATGTTAGCACATTAAAGTAAAGAACCTGAGACCACGGTGGTCTCAGGTTCTTTTTTATATAAATGATTGCTATACTAAATTTAATAAAAGGGAGATGTTAAAATGACAAATATTTATGATCAAGATGATTTCTTTGAAGGCTATAAACAAAAAAGAAATCATGCATTAAGTTATAATGAAGTCGTTGAAATGCCTGAGATGAAGCGGTTAATGCCAGATTTAAATGGCAAAACAGTACTTGATATTGGCTGTGGTATGGGGCATTTAATTGCGCATATGTTGAAATTACATCCTAAACATATTACAGGAATAGATGAGTCACTCAATATGATTAACGCAAGTCGCGAAAAATTTAATACTAACAATGTCACGTTATATCATGAATCATTTATGGGTTTTGAGACGAATGAAACGTATGATGTAATCGTATCTTCTCTTGTGTTTCATTATATTGAAGATTTTAAGAGATGCACCGATAAGTTGAATCAGCTATTAAATAATGGTGGCACGTTACTCTTTACAATGGAACATCCTATACAAACAGCCACTAAAGAACCCGAAGTTGCACTAGAAGATGACAAAGGTATATTTTTACGAATGGAACATTATTTTGATGAGTCATCTCGTTCAGCAAATTGGCTAGGTGCGGATGTTTATAAATATCATCATACAATTGAGACAATCTTCAATAATTTAATAGAAAATGACTTTGAAATTCAATGTGTAAAAGACCTCGGGCAGTCTGAGGAAGTATTTAAAATGTATGATCAAGCACGTATCAATAAGTTGAAACAATTCCCGCCATTTCTATTAGTAAAAGCAAAGAAAAAGTAGAAGAGTAAAAGAGCTTCAATAAGTTAATATTTATAAAAAGACACACGTATAATTGAAAAGTTTTCAACTTTATACGTGTGCTTAACATGTTGATCAGTATAATTTTATTTCATTTCTTTTAGTTGTTTTAAAATGATTTCTCTTTGTTTTTCTAGAGAAATTGGATCATTATATTGCGTTTGTTGTAAATCTAATTCGATAACATGGTTGTTTTTAACTGCATCAAGGTTTTTCCAGTTAGTTGTTTGTGTGAATTGTGGTGTTTCTCCCATTGTTGCTAGGATAATATAATCACCTGTATAATCAGAAAGTTCTTCTTCAGATGGTGTTGCCATATAAGCATTCTTTGTTTCTTTTTCTAATTTTTCAGGTTGTGTCATTCCGTATCCACCATAAACAATTTCTGTACCACGTCCATAGTTTTTACCGAAAGCTGTTAAACCTTTTGGTGTTGATTGTAGGACTGTAATAGTTTTCCCGTCTACTTTATCACCTAAAGATTTTTTATCTTTTTCAAGTTTTTCTTCCCAATCTTTTATCCATTTTTCTGCTTTGTCTTGTTCATTTACAATTTCCCCGAGTTCTTTAGTAGCAGCTTTGTAGTCTGATTTCATAGCATCCATTTGGACAGTTGGTGCAATTTTTTTGAGTTTATTAATGTTTTTATCTTCTTTAGTAGTAATGATTAAATCCGGCTTTGTTTTAGCAATATCTTCAACATTATTTTGACCTAACATTTTTGCACCTTTAGTAGCATCAGATAAAGTTTTATTTTGTTTCACAAAATCGATGACGCCAACAGGTTTATGGCCAAATTCAACTAATGCACCTATGTATGTCGGATGTAATACGACAATTCTTTTCGGATCTTTAGGTATTTTGATTTTTTCACCATCATCTTGTTTAAATACTTTAGTATCAGATGAAGAATCCGATTTTGTTTCTGACGACTTTTCTTTAGTATCTGAGCTATTACAAGCTGCCAAGAAAAATAATAAGCATAAGCAAAAAACTAATAATCTTTTCATAAATTAAACCCTCCAAAAATATGATAATGATAATCAATATCATTTAAATTATAGCAATCAACATTAATTATTCAATACTTTATTTTTAAATTAATTTGACTTTGTTATTTTTTAAATATATCTTTGGTTTGTGTTAGTAAAAGAAGGGGTGAATATTTTGGTTAAACGATTAATTAGTGCAAATACGTCTGATATTTTGAGCTTTACATCAGAGGAATTGAAGCAAAGTATTAAGGCGAGTGAAGGTAGAACGGTACTTAGTGAGAATGTTGTCGTACATACGCCTGCTTTAGTTCAAGATATTACAAATGCGGAAATGGCCACTGCTTTTGGAGCGGATATGATTTTACTGAATGCTTTAGATGTCAATGAACCAGAAATTAAAGGTCTATACCATGAAGCTTATCAAGGGACTGGCAATGCTGTTCAAGACTTAAAGAAACTTGTCGGTAGACCTATTGGCGTAAATTTAGAACCAGTTGATGATCAAGCGAATATGGCAGAAGTGAAACTGGATATTTCTGCAGGTAGAAAAGCAACTAAAGAAACTTTTATACAAGCTGAAAAATTAGGTTTTGATTTTGTATGTTTAACTGGGAATCCAGCAACTGGTGTTACAAACAATCATATTTTAGAAGCGATTAAAGTAGGGAAATCTCATTTTAATGGGCTGATTATTGCTGGTAAGATGCACGGTTCAGGTGTAGATGAGCCTGTCGTTAATTTAGAAGCGATAACGAATTTTGTAGAAGCTGGAGCAGATATTATATTAGTGCCGGCAGTAGGAACAGTTTGGGGTGTCAGTGAAGAAGAAGTGAGAGAAGCTGTTCAAGTTGCACATAAACAGGGCGCACTAGTGATGAGTGCGATCGGTACATCACAAGAAGGTTCGGATGAGGCGACAATTAGAGAAATAGCTATCAAAAATAAAACATTAGGCGTAGATATTCAACATATAGGTGATGCAGGATATGGTGGATTAGCACCAGTTGAGAATATATATGCATTAAGTAAAGCCATTAGAGGACAACGCCATACAGTATCTAGAATAGCAAGATCAATCAATAGATAAATAAGAATGAAGAGAGGATGAGACAGTGTAGGCTGTCTCATCCTCTCTTCATATTTGTTTGGAAAGTTAGTATCGGTCCAGAAACGGGAAATATGGACCGATAAATAAAAATATCGACCCGAAAACCTCACCTCATTTTAATCTGCTGCCCAAATTACCACAATAAATCATCCAAAACTGCATAAAATCTACCTATTATAAAAGACTTCCGTAATACTACGGAACTTTTCGATATGCTATTCGTTTATGAAAACGTTTACAATAAAATTGTATTAAGAAATGTTTGATTAAAGGAGGAAGGATACAATGTCAAAACTACCAGAGGATTTTTTATGGGGAGGTGCTGTTGCGGCGCATCAACTTGAAGGTGCTTGGCAAGAAGATGGTAAAGGAATCAGTGTTGCAGATGTTATGACTGCAGCTTCTCACGGGAAACATCGAGAAATTACAGATGGCGTTATTGAAGGTAAATATTATCCAAACCATGAAGCGATTGATTTTTATCATCGATATAAAGAAGATATTCAATTATTTAGTGAAATGGGCTTTAAATGTTTCAGAACTTCGATCGCATGGTCAAGAATTTTTCCGAATGGTGATGATCAAGAACCTAATGAACAAGGTTTAGCATTCTATGATGACTTGTTTGATGAGTGTTTGAAGTATGGGATTGAACCTGTTGTAACATTGTCTCACTTTGAATTACCTTATCACCTTGTAACTGAGTATGGTGGCTTCCGAAATAGGAAAGTGATTGATTTCTTCGTTCGATTTGCAACAGTTTGTTTTGAAAGATATAAAGACAAAGTTAAATATTGGATGACGTTCAATGAGATTAATAACCAATCTAACTTTGATGAAGATTTTGCGCCATTTACGAACTCAGGCGTGAAATATCAACCTGGTGAAAATCGTGAACAAATTATGTATCAAGCAGCACATTATGAATTGGTTGCGAGCGCTCAAGCAACAAAAATTGGTCATGACATTAATCCAGACTTTGAAATAGGATGTATGATAGCAATGTGTCCGGTATATCCAGCAACTTGTAATCCGAAAGATATCTTAATGGCTCAAAAAGCGATGCAAAAGAGATATTACTTTACGGATGTCCATGTTCATGGTGCATATCCAGGATATATGACACAGTATTTCAAAGATAAATCGTTCAATTTAGATATTACAGATCAAGATATTGAAGATTTGAAACAGGGCACAGTTGATTACATTGGCTTTAGTTATTACATGTCATTCGCAATTTCACATGAAAAATCTAACGATAAATATGATTATGTTGAAACACGTGATTTAGTAAAAAATGACTATGTACAAGCTTCAGATTGGGGATGGCAAATTGATCCTGAAGGCTTAAGGTATGCGATGAACTGGTTTACAGATATGTATCATTTACCATTGTTTATTGTTGAAAATGGCTTCGGCGCTATTGATGAACTTGGTGAAGACGGCATTGTCCATGATGATTATAGAATTGAATATTTAAAAACTCACATCGAACAATTTATTAAAGCTGTCGATGAAGATGGTGTCGATTTAATGGGATATACACCATGGGGTTGTATAGATTTAGTATCTGCCGGAACTGGCGAAATGAAAAAGAGATACGGCTTTATTTATGTAGATAAAGATAACGAAGGTCATGGTACCTTAGACCGTTCTAAAAAAGATTCATTCTATTGGTACAAAAAAGTTATTGCAAGTAATGGAGAACAATTATAACATTTGGAGGTTTTTATTATGAAAAAAGCGTTAATTATATGTGCAGCAGGTATGTCATCATCACTAATGGCTAAAAAAACAACGAGTTATTTACAAGAACAAGGACATGACATTGAAGTTGATGCCGTTTCAGCAAATGAAGGCGGAAAAATGATTGAAAAACAATCTTTCGATTTATATTTAGTGAGTCCACAAACTAAAATGTATTTTAAAAAATTAAAAGAAGCTGGCGATAGAGTTAATAAACCAGTTGTGAATATCCCACCACAAGCATATGTTCCGATTCCAATGGGCATTGAAAAATTGGCGAGTGTAATTTTGCAAGACATAGAATAATCAGTATAATATTCTCTATGAAATGAGGGAAGCTTATGCTTAGTCAAAGAGAAATAGATATACTCAGTTATTTATCACAGCGACGTAATGAATTTGTCAAAAGCTCAGAAATTGCAACGATCTTGCAACTCTCAGATAGAACGATTCGAAAATATATCAAAACCCTTAAACCTGAAATTGAAAAAAATGGAGCAACTTTAATTGCTAAACAAGGGTATGGTTATCAACTCAAAATCAATTTAATGATTGAATTTGAAAATTTTTTAAAAAGATATTTGAGCACTAAATCTGTGAATCAAGAAAGTATTAATGATTCAAAAGATAGACAATATTATATTTTGAATTTATTACTTTTTAATAAGACAGCTATTACGATTGAGCAATTAAGCGAACAATTATTTATCTCGAGATCCACAATATCTCACGATATCGCAAATATAAAAAAGATGATTGCGCAATATGATTTAGAACTTGTAAGCAAACAGCAACATGGTATCGGAATTGATGGAGATGAACGAGATAAACGCCATTTTATCATGGATTATTTCTTAGGAAATAGTTTCTTTCATTCTATTAATAAATATTTTCAAGATACGCCACTTTTGCAGCAAATTAATATGGAAGAGTTGGCAATTATTGTTGTAGATGAAACGAGAGAATCTAAAGTATATTTATCAGATTATATACTCCAAAATCTTGTACTACATTTAGGACTGATGATAAGAAGACTGTTAGATGGGCATTGTTTAAAAACAATTGCTTCAAATGAAGAGGTATTAACAGAAAATGAATTGTCAGTCGCGAGAAAAATTTTAAACCGTGTTGAACGTATTTATCAAATATCGTTTCCAGAAGAAGAAGCGAAGTATATTAGTTTGCATATTATGAGCAAAGGTTCAAAACAACAAGAAAGCGATGAAGAGAGTGATTTATCTCATCGCGTATCTCAAATATTAGGAATAATAGAAGCGGATTTTGGATTTCCAATGTCGTCAGACAGTCAATTATTGTATGGACTAGTGACTCACTTACAGCCGTTGATTAAACGAATTCGCAATAATATTCACTTGGAAAATCCAATTTTGAATGACATTAAATCACAAAATGAAGCTTCACTTACGATGACTAAAAATTATTTTGGTGAATTAGAAGAGTTAAAAGACCAAGATGTCAGTGAAGGAGAATGGGCGTATTTAACATTACATTTACTTGCAGCTATTGAAAAATATTACCAAAGAGAAAAGTTAAATGTCCTCGTTATTTGTGCAACGGGTTATGGTAGTGCACAGATGTTAAAGGTTCGAGTAGAAAGAGAATTTTGTATACAGATGAATATCATTGATGTGATTAGCTACTATGAAATAACAGACGAAAAATTAGAAAATATTGATTTGATTATTTCATCTATTGATTTATCAACCATCGTATTTAAAGTGCCTGTCATACAAGTGAATGTATTACTCAATGATCAAGATATTAAGAAAATTAATACATTTATTCATCATCATGATTCAAAATTTTCATATAACCATGTGTTAGAAGAGAATATGGCACTTGAACAATATAGTTCTTTCTTTAGTCAATATTGCAGTGAACATGCATTTAATTATATTGAAGAACCAATCACTAAACATCAGCTGTATCAGCTTTTGATCAAGCAATTAAGTATTAAAGAAGAACCGTGTTTTGAAGAGAAGTTGAAACGACAACTTCGGTATAGAGAAGAGTTGAGTACAGTTGTATTCAGTGATGAAGTAGCTGTTCCACATACAGCACAACCAGTTGGAGATTATTCAAGTATAGCGGTAGCACTTGTGCCTGGCGGGGTGTATTGGAACGAACAGTTTCCGAATATTAAGCTAATCATTATGTTATCACCTTCAAAATATAACGACAATGAGCTCAAAACGATCATCGATATTATCGTGAACCTCATAGATTCAGATGACAAAATTTCTGAACTGATGAATTGTAAGGATTATAACAGCTTTAAAAATTATATGATTGGTCAATATCACAAGTAAAGGGAGTTAGTCTATGGAACAAGAAGAAATTCAAGTTGTTGCTTTTGAAATTATTTTACATAGTGGTACAGCGCGTACAAATATACATGATGCTTTTAAAAAGATGCGTGAAAACAACTATGAAGAAGCGGAACAACTATTAGATGAAGCAAACCAAGAGATAACGTTAGCGCATCAATCTCAAACGGATTTACTACAAAAATATGCATCAGGTGAGTCTATTAATATGGAAATTATTATGGTTCATGCACAAGATCATCTCATGACAACGATGACGTTAAAAGAAGTCGCAATTGAGATGTTGCATTTGTATCAAAAAGTAAATGATGCAGTATAAATGAGGGATAAAAATGGATCAAGAAACGAAAAATAAAATTGAAAAAAATAGAAGAGAAACAAGTCTCAAAGCTATGTATTTTAATCGATTTTTATTAGTGAGATATATGTCTGCTTTGTTCTTCTTTTCTAATTTATATTGGTTTTTTACACTTGTGATGAGTCGCTCTTTAGCATTGATACTGCCACTTGTGTTGATGATTGTGATTTTGATCAGTGTTGCAGAACAAGTCAGAATGTATGGTAATCATTCGAATCAAGCGAAGTATACTTATTACTGCTTTTTAAGTATAAGCACAATCAATCTATTGCTTATACCCATTATATTATTCACACCTTTATTCCAATATTTATATCCATTTATTGTGGATCAATCAGCGTCTCGACTTTTCGTAGTTGGCATACTGGTATGTGGCTTATGCATCAGCGGATTCATCTTATTTAGATTACACAATATTCGACACGATAAAGATTGGCATTATAAACGACTACAAAGATTTGAAAATGCAATGAACTAATCAAAGAAAAGGGGTCTTGAAATGGGATCAGAAAACAAAGTTTTTGCTTTTTTAGAGAAGTATTTAATGGGTCCAATGGGGAAAATTGCTTCATTTAGAATTGTAAGAGCGATTATGGCAGCTGGTATGGCGTGTATACCTTTTACAATTGTAGGATCAATGTTTTTAGTGTTAAACGTTATTCCACAGACTTTTACGTTTTTAGAAGGATTTTGGAATAGTACATTTTTAAAAATTGGTGATTTGTACATGTTAGCCAATAAAGCAACGATGGGGATACTAGCCTTGTATTTCTGTTTAGTCATTGGTTATGAATATACTAAAATTTATGCAGAGGAAGAAGACTTAGATGTTAACCCACTTAACGGTGCATTATTATCTATGTTTGCTTACTTTATGGCCATTCCACAATTAGTAATGGATGATGGTAAAATGGTCTTAGTTAATATCATGAAAAAAGATGTCAATATTTTTAATGGTTGGGAAATGTCTGGTGATGGTGTCAGTAGGCTAGGTACGACCGGGATATTCACTGCAATTATCATGTCTATCATAGCCGTTCAATTATATAGACTGTGTGTAAAACGTCAATGGATTATAAAAATGCCAGAAGCGGTACCAGAAGGGGTTTCAAGATCATTTACAGCATTAATTCCAGCATTCTTAGTTGCTTTCGTTATACTGGCATTTACAGGAATATTAGTAGCTTTTGATACGGATATTTTCAAAATTATTGCTGTGCCATTTGGATTTGTTGTTAACTTAACAAGTAGTTGGATTGGTATACTCGTGATTTACTTCTTAATTCATGCACTTTGGATTGTAGGTATACATGGCGCAAATATTATCAGTGCTTTTATTACACCAATTGTTTTATCAAACATGCAATTAAATATTGAAGGGGCAAATATTCCATTTGCTGGTGAATTCCAGAACTCATTCGTTGTTATGGGTGGATCAGGTGCGACATTAGGACTATGTGTGTTTATCGCATTTTTAGCAAAATCAGAGCAACTACGTGTATTAGGAAAAGCATCATTAGCACCAGGATTATTTAACATTAATGAACCACTTGTATTTGGATTACCAATTGTTTATAACCCATTCTTAGCCATTCCATTTTTCCTAGCACCAATGGTATCAGCTTCAATAGGGTATTGGACAATTAAATTAGAACTCGTGAAACCAATTATTGCACAAGTACCATGGCCATCACCAATTGGATTTGGGGCATTTATTGGAACAGCAGGAAGTCTTATGGCAGTACTTGTTTCATTAATTTGTGGATTTGTAGCATTCTTAATCTGGTTCCCATTTATTAAGATATATGATAAAAAATTAGTAGAACAAGAAAAAGGAAACGACGCATTAATATAGAAGTTTGAGATGTAGAGGCAACGCTATGGTGGCGTTGCCTCTTTCCTTTTTGTATTGGGTAATTTCTGGACCGATAAAAAAATTTACCGGTCCATAAACGAGAAATATGGACCGATAAAATAAATTATCGACCCGAAAACAGGATTTACAGGCCGATAAATAAAAATATCGACCCGAAAATGGGATTTACAGGCCGATAAAAAAATTTATCGACCCGAAAACAGGATTTGC
>NZ_JAJNIL010000018.1:0-36082 GCF_022386455.1 Mammaliicoccus sp. I-M35
AATGGCTCTAAAACATGGTGCCGGCCAGAGGACTTGAACCCCCAACCTACTGATTACAAGTCAGTTGCTCTACCAGTTGAGCTAGGCCGGCAAAAATGGTGGAGAATGACGGGTTCGAACCGCCGACCCTCTGCTTGTAAGGCAGATGCTCTCCCAGCTGAGCTAATTCTCCAATTAACAATATCGCCCGGCAGCGTCCTACTCTCGCGGAACGTAAGCCCAACTACCATCGGCGCTAAAGAGCTTAACTTCTGTGTTCGGCATGGGAACAGGTGTGACCTCTTTGCTATCGCCACCAGACAATGTTGTTTCGTTTTTGTCTTACCTTATATATTATAAAGAACTCATCAAGGCTTTTCAATAGTAAATTTTACACCTTATTAACTTTCTTTACAAACATCTCGAATTGATATGCGCTTGTTTTCAGCGACCTTTATATAATACACAATTTAGAAACACTCGTCAACACTTTACAACAAAAAAGTTTATATTTCTTTAAAAAACTTCTATATTGGCGTTTTAAAACCTTTCAAAAGTATAAAACCGCACACAATATGGAATTGTGCACGGCTTTTAGTTACATTTATTTTTGTCTCATATACGGGAATAGTAATACATCTCTAATAGATGCAGAGTTTGTTAATAACATAACTAATCTATCAATACCAATACCTAAACCACCTGTTGGAGGCATACCATATTCAAGTGCTTCAATAAAGTCATCATCCATTTCATGTGCTTCATCGTTACCTTGATCTTTTTCTTTCATTTGTGCTTCAAATCTTTCACGTTGATCAATTGGATCATTTAATTCAGTAAATGCATTTGCATGCTCTCTACCAACAATAAATAATTCGAATCTATCAGTAAATCTTGGGTCTTCAGGATTTTTCTTAGCTAATGGTGATATTTCGATTGGGTGTCCATAAATAAATGTAGGTTGAATAAGTTTCTCTTCTACTCTTTGTTCGAAGAATTCATTCAGAATATGACCATATGTCATACGATCTTCTACTTCTATATTATGTTCTTTTGCTAAAGCATGTGCTTCTTCATCAGTTTTAACTTCATAGAAATCTACACCAGTATATTCTTTAACGGCATCAACCATATGCCATCTTCTCCAATTAGGTGCTAAATCTATAGATTCTTCGCCATATTGTACAGTTGTAGAACCTAATACTTTTTCAGCGATTGCTGCTACCATAGATTCAGTTAAATCCATAATGTCGTTGTAATCAGCATATGCTTCATACAATTCAATCATTGTAAATTCAGGGTTATGTCTTGTAGATACACCTTCATTACGGAATACTCTTCCAATTTCATATACTTTCTCTAATCCACCTACGATTAATCGTTTCAAGTGTAATTCAATTGCAATTCTCATGTATAGAGTAGCATCTAACGCATTGTGATGTGTTACGAAAGGACGAGCTGAAGCACCACCAGCGATTTGGTGCATCATTGGTGTTTCTACTTCTAAGAAACCTTTATTATTTAAGTAAGTTCTCATTTCTTGAATAATTTGGCTTCTTGTAATGAATGTTTTAGTTGATTCTTCACTTGTAATTAAATCTAGGTAACGCTGACGGTAACGTTGTTCAATATCTTGTAAACCATGATACTTATCTGGTAATGGACGTAAAGATTTCGTTAAAACAGTAAATTCTTTCGCTTTAACAGATAATTCTCCAGTATTCGTTTTAAACATAACACCTTTTACGCCTACGATATCACCTAAATCTGCATGTTTCCATATTTCAAATTGTTCGTCACCCACTTGGTCTTTACGAACATAGATTTGAATTTGACCAGTAATATCTTTAACATGTGCAAATCCAGCTTTACCTTTACCTCTTTTAGTCATTAAACGACCTGCGATAGCAACAGCTGATTCGTCTTCTTTATCATGTAATTCTTCTTTACTGAATTCGTCCCATTCTTGGTGTAATGATTTAGAGTCTCCACTGCGGACAAATTTCTTACCGAAAGGATCGATACCTAAATCTCTTAATTCTTGTAATTTTTCTCTACGAACCAACATTTGGTCATTCATTTCTTCTGACATGATTTTCCACTCCTTATTTAAATTACACTTGTTATTTTATTTAAACCACACGTAGATTATTTACTTTCACCATTATACTTTACTACATGTTCATCGTTTGGCAATAGCTCCCAAATATATTTCTTCGATATAGGTTCCACAACATTTGAGGCAATATCATTCAAAGGTATCATCACAAATGCTCTTTCAGTCATTCTAGGATGAGGTACTTCTAGTTCTGGTGATTGAATAACGGATTGATCATATAATAAAATATCTATATCAATTGTACGTGGTCCCCATCTTTCAACTCGAACACGATGAAGTTGTTGCTCTATCATCATACAAACTTTTAATAATTCAGATGATTCTAATTCAGTTGAGATTTCAATACACATATTTAAAAAATCAGGTTGGTCTGTGTATCCTACTGGTTTCGTTTCATATATTGGAGATTCTTGAATAACTTGAATACCGTCAATTTCATTCAACAATTTAACAGCTTCTTGCAGTTGATGTTGCCTATCTCCCATATTACTGCCTAAACCTAAATATGCAGTATGCATTTATCTCTTCCTCACTATCTCAATACCCACACCTTTATAATGTCCAGGTATCGGTGGATTATTTTTAGTAATCTTAACTTTGGTTTCCAATACTCGATTATAGTGCGAAAATAGCTCTTTTGCAATACGTTCTGCAAGATGTTCGATTAATTTTACCGGTTTACCTTCCATAATTTCTTTGACCACTTCAAATACTTCACCGTAGTGAACAGTCTTTTCTAAGTCATCTGTTTCGCCCGCTTCAGAAAGATCTAAATATAATTCTAAATCTACTACAAATATTTGTCCTAGTTCATTTTCTGCTTCAATTGCACCATGGTATCCGTAAAAAGACATGCCTTCTAATATTATTCTATCCATTTAATCGAATCTCCTTCAGAGCATCTATCGTCTTAGCTACTCTTTTGTTCATTTGTACATTATGGACTCTCACAGCATGGACACCTTTTTCAATTCCGTAAGCTGTCGTTGCTGCTGTACCTTCATCACGTTCATCAACATTAGTTTCGCCACCTAATAAGTCATTGATCAATCGCTTTCTACTTGTCGCAAGCAACACATTGTATCCTGTAGCGACCAATTCATCTAATCGTGACATGACAATACGTTCTTCTTCTCTAGACTTCGCAAAGCCAATACCAGGATCTAGCCAAATATTTTTTTCAGGTATACCGCAAATTTCTGCTTGGTTTGCTTGTTTTAATAAAGTAAGCAATAATTCTTCCATTACCGGAACATCTCTCTTGCCATCGCCGTTATGCATTAACACAATTTCTGCATTATATTCTGCCACGACTTTCAATATATTCGGATCATACAAACCAGCCCACTGGTCGTTAATCATCGTTACGCCTCTTTTTAAAGATTCTTCAGCAACTTTACTTCTGTATGTATCTACTGAAAGTTGAACATCTAAATCACTGAGCGCTTCAACAACTGGAATAACTCTATCCAATTCCTCTTCTAAACTTACTTCTGTATAACCTGGGCGAGTAGATACTCCACCGATATCAATAATATCCGCACCTTCTGAGATAAGTTTCTCAGCGTGTTGTCTTGCTTTATCTACACTATTATATGAACCACCGTCAGAAAATGAATCTGGCGTAACATTTAATATCCCCATAATTTTCGTATTCACCAAGATAGTCTTCCTTCCTTTTTCATAGATAAATTTATTATAACAAATTTAAAAAATCACGCCTAAATGAAATAACTTCAAAAGTTATTTATTATAGACGTGATACTTAATTTATAATCATTTATTTATCAATTAGTCTTCAAAAGCGTAAAGTGGTGTAGATAGGTAACGTTCACCATTACTTGGAAGAACTGTTACTACAGTTTTGCCTTCACCTAGTTCTTTAGCTTTTTTCAATGCAGCTACAATTGCAGCACCAGATGAAATACCACCAAGGATACCTTCTTCTTTAGCAACTTTTCTAGACATTTCCATTGCTTCTTCATTACCTACTTTAATAACATCGTCATAAACATCTGTGTTTAAAGTATCTGGTACGAAACCTGCACCTAAACCTTGTAATTTATGAGGACCTGGTGAACCACCACTTAAAACAGGAGAAGCTTCTGGTTCAATCGCAACTATTTGAATATTAGGATATTTTTCTTTAAGAACTTTACCTGCTCCAGATAAAGTACCACCAGTACCTACACCAGCTAAGAAAGCGTCAATTTGAACACCCTCAAATTGTTCAACAAGTTCAGGACCAGTTGTTAATTCATGGACTTTAGGGTTCGCTGGGTTTTCGAATTGTTGTGGTTCAAAATAGCCTTTTTCTTCTTTTAATTCTTTAGCTTTTTTGATAGCACCTTTCATGCCTTCTGCACCAGGTGTTAATACTAATTCAGCGCCATAAGCTTTTAATAAAGCACGACGTTCGCTACTCATTGTATCTGGCATTACAAATACAGCTTTATAACCTTTAGCTGCTGCAACCATTGCTAAACCGATACCTGTGTTACCAGATGTTGGTTCAATAATTGTGTCGCCTGGTTTGATTTTGCCTTCTTTTTCAGCAGCTTCAATCATCGCTAAACCAATTCTATCTTTAACTGAGCTACCTGGGTTTTGATATTCTAATTTTACATAAACGTCTGCTGAACCTTCTTCAACTACTTTGTTTAATTTAACTACAGGTGTATCTCCAATTAATTCTACAATATTATTTACTCTCTTAGCCATTTACGCTTCACTCCTAAACAGTTTTTATACCCTAGTTTATTTATCGGATATAATGATTATAACAAAACTTCATATAAAGTGAAAGTATTTACTAAATTAAAGTGCATTCTTAAGTTCGATTAATTCTTCTTCGCTATATTGATACTTTGTTCTACAGAAATGACATTCTGCTTCAGCACCATGATCTTCTTTAATCATTGCATCAATTTCTGCTTCTCCAAGACCTTTAATTGCATTCAGGAATTTTTCTCTAGAACAATTACATTTGAACTCAACATCCATATGGTCAATAATTCTAGTATTTTCTTTACCTAATACTGTTTCAATTATTTCTTCTGGTGATAATCCTCTATCGATCAATTTAGATACAGGTTCCATTTGATTAATTTTTTCTTCAATTGCTGAAATTGTTTTTTCAGATGCACCAGGCATAAGTTGAATGATGAAACCTCCTGCTGCTTTAATTGTATTATCAGGATTTACTAATACACCTAAACCAACAGCTGAAGGTACTTGTTCACTTGTTACAAAATAATAAGTGAAATCTTCGCCAAGTTCTCCTGAAACAATCGGTGTAGAACCTGTGAAGTAATCTTTCAATCCGATATCTTTAACGACACTTAACATACCATCTGTTCCAACAGCACGTCTAACATCTAATTTACCTTGATCGTTTAATGGGAAATGCGTTTGAGGATTTTGTACGTATCCTCTTACTTTACCTTTCGCATTAGCATCGACCATAATTTTACCAATTGGTCCTCCGCCATCAATTGTTACCGTTAATTTTTCTTCATTTTTTAGCATTGATCCCATCATCACACCAGCTGTCATTGATCTACCTAATGCTGCTGATGCAGTTGGCCATGTGTAATGGCGTGTTTGTGCTTCTTGTATTGTATTTGTTGTTTGAACAGCAAAAGCTCTCACTTCATCATTGAAAGCTAATCCTCTTACTAAATAATCTTTTGTCATGTTTTATACTCCTTCTTTAAAAAAAGCCCCTCTCAATCAAATTGTTGAAAGGGACTTTTGTGAAATTATTCTTTACGATCTGTCGGTTTATTGTCACCTAGGTCATCGATATTTGGCTCTTGTTCATGAGCTGGTTCGTCTGAATCACTATCTGAATCTGTGTCTTCACGACGTTTTTCATGTGACACTTCTTCTTTTACTTCTTCATATGATTTACCAACTTCATCATCGTCAATATCTAATGTACCTTCTTGTTGCGTTAAGTCACCTTCATATTTATCTTCATCTGAGTCTTCATTTTGGTTAAGATGAGAATCATCATATTTAACTTCTGGTAACTTACCTTCATGGAATAATGATTGAATTTGTTCAGCTACTAATGTTTCTTCTACTAGAAGAGTCTTAGCAATTAATTCTAATTGTGATTTATGTTCAGTTAGAATTTGTTTACAACGTTCGTATTGTTCTTTAATGATACGTTGTACTTCTGAATCAATTTCATAAGCAATTTGGTCTGAATAATTTGGCTCAGATTGCATATCTTTACCTAAAAATACTTGTCCACTATCCGTACTACCGAATTGTAATGGACCTAATTTTTTACTCATACCATATTCAGTAACCATCTTACGCGCAATGTTTGTTGCACGTTGGAAGTCATTATGAGCACCTGTTGATGCTTCTCCAAAGTTTATTTCTTCAGATACACGACCACCAAGTAAACCTACTATCTTATCTAATAATTCTGGTTCAGTCATAAAGTAACGATCTTCTTTAGGAAGCATCATTGCATATCCACCAGCTTGACCACGTGGAACGATTGTAACTTTATGAACCATTTCTGCTTCATCTAATACACAACCGATAATTGTATGACCCGCTTCGTGATAAGCAACAATATTTTTTTCTTTTTCAGAAATCATTCTTGTTTTCTTAGCTGGACCTGCAATAACTCTATCCGTCGCTTCTTCGATATCTCTCATATCAATTTTCGTTTTGTTAGAACGTGCTGCTACTAATGATGCTTCATTTAACAAGTTCTCTAAGTCTGCACCAGAGAAACCAGGCGTTCTTTGAGAAATTGCTTTTAAGTCAACAGTTTCGTCTAACGGTTTATTACGAGCATGTACTTTAAGTACTGCTTCACGTCCTTTTACATCTGGTCGTCCAACTTGGATTTGTCTATCGAAACGTCCAGGACGTAATAATGCAGGGTCTAAAATATCAGGACGGTTAGTTGCAGCTATCATAATGATACCTTCATTTTCACCGAATCCATCCATTTCTACTAATAATTGGTTTAATGTTTGTTCACGTTCATCGTGACCGCCACCAACACCAGCGCCACGTTGACGACCAACAGCATCAATCTCATCTATAAAGATAATACATGGTGCATTTTTCTTAGCGTTCTCGAATAAGTCACGCACACGACTTGCACCGACACCAACGAACATCTCAACGAAGTCTGAACCACTGATTGAGAAGAATGGTGTACCCGCTTCACCTGCTACAGCTCTAGCAAGTAATGTTTTACCTGTACCTGGAGGACCAACTAGTAAGACACCTTTCGGAATACGCGCACCCATTTTCTTGAATTTACGATTATCTTTAAGGAAATCAACTATTTCCACTAACTCTTGTTTCTCTTCATCGGCACCTGCTACATCAGAGAATCTCACACGTTTCTTCTGATTATCATATAGCTTGGCTTTTGACTTACCAAAGTTCATTACTCGGCCGCCGCCACCGCCGCCGCCTTGCATTTGGCTTAAGAAGAAGATGAATAAAAATGCAATAATTAAAACTGGGATAAGCGTTGTTAATACACTAACAAACACACTTTGTTTTTCTTCTTCTTTAACATTAAATTTCAAATCATCTTGTTTCTCAGCAGTTGCTGTTATTTTTTTCAAGTCATCTTGATTATTAAATAAAATAGAAGATGTATATGTTTCATCTTTACCTTTTTTTAATTCACCGCTAACCATATAAACATTCTGTTCTGGTTGAATAGTTAACGTTTTTAAATCGCCTTTTTCTAGCTTCGTCATAAACTCATTATATGTAAGCTGTTTTGGTGATTGTCCATTGCCATTAATGAACTGGAATACACCAAATAGGACGATAGCTAAAAGCGCGATCATTAATATATTACGAAAAGCTTTTTGCATTCAATTTGTCCTCCTACTCAATTAATAAAACTAACAAAAATTTTACCATATTTGTAATTTCATACGCTAGTAATTAAACTTGCTTATACGCATCATTGATATATTTCTGGTTTAAGTGTACCAATGTATGGTAAATTACGATATTTCTCAGCATAATCAAGTCCATATCCTACTACAAATTCATCAGGAATTTTTTCTCCGACATATTTAGCTTCGATATCTACTTTACGTTTCATCGGTTTGTCTAACAATGTTACGATTTCAATAGAATTAACATTTCTGTATTTCAATAAATCAACGATAGAATTTAAAGTTGTACCTGTTTCTAAAATATCTTCAATGATAATGACATCTCTATTTTCAACAGAAGTACTTAAGTCTTTTAAAATTTTAACTTCTCCAGTTGATTCTGTACCACCGTGATAACTAGAAACATCCATGAAGTCTAATTCTACATGTGTATCAATGTATTTAATTAAATCAGCCATAAACATGATTGAACCTTTTAAAATACCTACACAAATAGGTGTCTTCCCATTATAATCCTCTGTGATTTGCTTTCCTAATGTTTTGCATCTTTCTTGAATCTGTTCTTCTGATAATACAACAGACTTAATCGAGTCTTTCATTAAAGTCATCTCCAATATAAGTAATAGTTAGTGCGTTTTTAAAGTTAGAATCTATCCAAAAATCACCAATTGCAATTATGTCATCACCATTTAAAATAATTGGACAATTGTTTCTTTTATGTATGTCAATCTTGTTGTCAATCATGATTCTGTTAACTTTTTTGTGATGTTTATTTCCCCGGTTATAATACTGAACACGATCTCCAGACATTCTCGTTCTTACAAATAAAGGCGATGCTATGTCTTTCGTTTCAATTAACCAATTCCCAAATACATATTGTTCATTACGATTTATAAATTTAGAATTTACATTGAACTCAATATCTTCACATAGTAATAATTTATCATATGCTACTATAAACTGCCAATCATCAGATATAGGAATGACGGATTGTTTTGAAAAATTATTAAATACGTGCATCCATTCTTTATATGACTTCTCACTATATCTTCGTTTAACATATTGAGCCATTAATTGATCTAATACTTGAACCTTAACTAAATCGTTCAGCTGATTAAATGCATCTCGATTAATTTCAACTTGATCAGACTGTTTTATTTCATTAGCAATAAAATCATCTGCTGCAGTTATAATTAATTTTCTTGCATCATTCATCCATTGATTTAAATCCAGTAAATGATCTGTTGAAAATTCTGATCTTTCTTCAATAACAGGCAACAATTGATTTCGTAAATAGTTGCGAGTATATTTACTATCTTTATTTGAATCATCTTCGTAGTACTTAAAATCATTTTCTTGTTGATATTGTTTTATAAATGATTTGGATACATTTAACAATGGTCTACAAATCATATAATCATTTCTTTTTTGAACTTGTTGAATACCTAAAGGTGCACGGCCAATTCTCCCAGTAAATAGTCGATAAGCAATGGTTTCTTTTTGGTCATCCATATGGTGTGCAGTCAACAATACATCGCTACCGGTTTGTTTCATCATTTCATCAAACCATTCATATCTCATTTGTCTAGAGATATCTTGTATGCTCTTATTGTGACTAACTGTTTCGCTCAAATCCAATGTCTTGATATATATTTCAATATGATGTTTTTCGCAAAATCGTTTGATAAATTCCGCTTCTTCTCGCGAGGCTTCTCTTAAACCATGGTTGACATGTAAACAGATTAACTTATGATATGTGTCTTTATAAGTTGTATTTAACATGTGTAAAAGTGACATGCTATCTATCCCTGTCGAAACAGCTAAAGCTAAATCATCCTCTTGTTGCCAAGTTACTTTCAGCATGATTACACACCTCAATTTTCAAAAAGTCATTTGATCTTGTCAAAATAAAAAGAGGCTCAACTAATTAGCCTCTTTTTATTATAATCCATTATCGTCTTGCACCTTTACCGCCACGACGTGATTCAGTTTGTCTCTTAATAGATGTTAACTTATCCTCACTATCTTTTAAAAAGTTTGATAATTTCTTCTCAAAGTCTTCAGGCTTAGCTTCTTTCTTAGGCGCTTGGCGCTTTGGACGTTCTTTAGCTTTTTTAATAGATAAACTAATCTTTCCATCATCAGCTACTGTTAATACTTTAACTTCTACTTCATCGCCTACAGTTAAATGGTCATTCACGTTCTCGACGTAGTTATCAGCAACTTCACTGATATGCACAAGGCCACTTTTCCCTTCAGGTAATTCAACAAATGCACCAAAATTCTTAATACCTGTAACTTTCCCTTTGACTTTATTGCCTACTTCAATTGACATATTATTACTGTATCCTCCTGATATAAATTCACTTTAACTTTATTATATGCTTCTATACAAAATTATACAACGCCATAAACAGATTATTTATCATTTTCCGCGTCTTTTTTGTCTTCTGGTAATTTAAAAATAATTTCACCATCATTGCTTAAAAAGTATTCGCTTCTTGCGAGTTTTTCTATATATTCTTTATCGTTCAGTCGTTTAATTTGTTCTTTAAGTTCTATCTCTTTATCTTGTAACTTTTCATATGTTACAGCTTTTTCTTTACGCTCTTGCACTAATTCATCATTACGATTTTTTTGTAGAAATAGCATGATGATCATAATAACGATTATTAACAATAATACTCCACCAAATAAGGTAAGTCGCTTGCGTATCACTTGGCGCGTTTTATTGACAGTCTTTTTTTGTTTGTTTTGGGACTGTGTATATTCATTATCTAGATTTTTAATTTTTTGCGCCATTGGTGTACCTCCTTATTTATATAGAATCTTGAATTTTTTCTTCTTTGATGACTTCAAACATTGTCTTCGCATTTTCTTTATTAGCATGTTCAGATAATCCTGTCACTTTGACAACAATTATTCTATTACCTAATCTAATTTCTAATTCATCTTCAACACTTACAGCCGTTCCTGCTTTAGCAACTTGACCATTTACTTTAACTCTACCTTGGTCACTCACCTCTTTAGCAAGTGTACGACGTTTAATCAGTCTAGATACTTTTAAATATTTATCTAATCTCAAATTGTTAAATCTCCTTTATTTATAAATTCTTTTAATGATTGTTCACCGTATCCCTCTAATTTGGTTTTATCATACAACTTCAAAAAGTAATCAGCAAATATTTTTTCTAGTTTCTCACGTTTAACTTTGCCTTCTTTTTGTTTTTCATCATTCCAAATTTTCTTAAGGTCTTTAATATCATTCGCTTCTTGGTCACCAAACACATGTGGATGTCTACGTATCATCTTAGAAGTTAATGTTTGTATCACTTCTCTTACATCAAAGTACGCTTCTTTCTTTCCAATCGCAGCATGTAGCATCACTTGTAACAATATGTCTCCAAGTTCTTCTATCATATGTTCAATATCATCTTCATCAATTGCTTCTATTAATTCAAATGCCTCTTCAAGCACATAACGCTTCAATGTTTCATGTGTTTGTACTTTATCCCATGGACAACCTTCTTCGGACACTAAAGTATCGATAGTTTGTTCTAAATATTGAAAATCACCATATAGTTGTTCATCTTCAGTTATTTTCGGTATGAATAAACTTGTTAAATTTGATAGCTCAGCATGATGGTCCATTTCATACAATGGACAAGAAATGACATCAGCTTCACCTAATCTTGCATTAGAAACGAGTTTCACAGGATGATCATCTGGATATCTTTCCATCAATGTAACTTTAATATCTGATGCAACTAATTGATCATACACTTGTGTAATAATCGTATTCGTTCTTATATTTAATGAAGTCTCAGACAAACTCGTTCCGTCTAATAATGTAAATCCGTCATTCGGATCAATATTAACAGCTCTGAACATATCATCTAGAAAGCTTTTTCCACCTAACACGTGAACATCCGGTGCTTTCTCTAATAAAAGCTGCGTCGTTGTTTCAGCTACCATCGGATCACCAGGTACCGCATAAATGATATTTTCATGTTCAGCTTTTTCAATCAATGTATCGACAATTTCAGAATATACATTAAGAAAATCATCGTGCTTTTCATAAATATAATCAAAACCTTGCCAATTTAAGTCTTCTAATTCTTTAACAACCGGATGGTCTAGCGTACGCGCATATATAACATCAGCTGATTGAAGTTTACGGTAAACGCCCATTGGCAATTCTTCTAAACTATAATTACCTAAGCCAACAACTAATATTTGTTGTGCCATATGTTAATTACTCCTTTATTATTTTATCCATTAAAGGTAAATGTTTCCATTCATCTTTTATTAATATTTTCATTTTTATTATACCTATTATGACAACCATTACGCCAACAATACCTGCCAGTAACATAATTAATAGACTGGTCATTCTCGTGTGCGTTGGAATGAGCAATACAACTTGTACAAATATAGACATGATCGCAAGTAAAGTAATCACTTTAATCATAAATAAACCCATACGTTGAAATTGATAGAGTTTCATCACACGTACATGCAAAATCAATGTATAAATAGCAAGCGACAAGACAGTCGACAAACTTGCACCAAATATACCAAACTGCAGTACAAACCAATAATTCCCGATTAGTTTCGTTAACATACCAATCATGAGCGCAATAAATAATATATTTCTGTTTAATTTCACTTGCAATAACGCTGTATACATAATGATAAATGTCACAAATACAACTGCGAGCATAAAGACGCTCAATGTACCGATTAATTCATTCGTCTTAAAGAATACAGTATTTAATAATGGTAGTAAGTTCATTAAGCCAAATGCGGCAGCCATACTAAATAACACTGTTATCTTTAAGGATGTATTAGCATATTCATTCACGAGTTGATGATTTTTCTTTTGCAGTTGTTCTGTTAACAATGGAATAAGCACAAAACTAAATGTCGTTGTGATGATAAGCCCCATCTGAATCAATGAAGCACCTCTATCAAACACACCTTTTACTTTTATACTCTCATGAAAGCTATATCCATTCTCTTGCAACAAATGTATAAGTGTAAATGAATCTACAATTTGCCATAAAATCAATATCAAATAAGAAATGGCATACAAGATTGTCATCGTCACGATATTTTTAGTGTCACTCAACTTTATTTCCCAGGAAAATCTCAGTCTAGGCTTTCTTTTAAACCAGAAGTAAATTGCAATACAACTTAATCCCAATACAGAACCACTGATTGCGATTGTGCCAGCTTGATAAATCGAAATATTCAAGCCAACAAATAGCAAAATCGCAGTTAAAATCACACCGACTCTAACAACTTGATCAATAACCTGTGAAACGGCAATAAAGTTCATCTGATGTTTCATTTGATAATACCCTCGCACCATTGAGATAAATACAAGTGGTATTAGCGCTAAACTCGCCATACGAATCATAGGTGTTAAGTTCGGATCACCCATCAGTCCGCTTATCAATTGTGCACTTAAAAATATAGCAACACTTAGCAATAAACAAGTCATTTGTAAGAACCAGAACATACCTATTATTTCTGATTGTTTACGTTGAATCATCCAGCTACTCATCACACTAGGAAGCGCGTTTAAACTTACAACACTCACAATCGCAACAAGCGGATATACTTGTTGGTATGCATATAATCCTTCATCACCTAAAACATTTTGGTAAGGCACTCTATAAATTGCGCTTAAAATTTTAACAATGACCATCGTGCCTGTTAACAACAATACACTATTAAAAATGGGTTTAGATTGTGTCATCGTCTACCAAACTTTCATTAATCACATTAGTTAAGAATTTCAGATCGTCTAACCATTGTTTTGATTTTTGTAATTTAAACACCATTTGATTGTCTGAAACAGCTATTTTTAATTTTCTACCTAATGGTTCTGTAACTTTAAACAACACATCACCTTTTAAATGATTTGTTGTATATTCTGAAGCTGTCAGTTGTATCACTTTAGCGACTTCTTTAATTTCTGTAATACCGAAATGAATACCATTCAATCTTACTTCAACAACGTCTAATAAACGTTGAACTTCAACAGGATATTCACCAAAACGATCGATTAATTCATCTTGAATATCTTCCAATTGAGATTGCGTCGTAATTGATCTCAATTTTTTGTACATTTCAATTTTGGCTTGTTCATTCTTAATGTATTCAGCAGGTATATAGGCATCTATCTTAATATCTACTTCAAGTTGTGGTACTTCTGATTCTGGTTCAATGCCTCGTTTCACATTAACCGCTTCTTCTAACATTTGAGAATATAAGTCATAACCTACAGAATCTATGAACCCATGCTGCTGACTACCTAATAGATTTCCTGCGCCACGAATATTCAAATCGCGCATGGCAATTTTAAATCCTGAACCTAATTCAGTAAATTCTTTAATAGCTTGCAGTCTTTGCTCAGCAACTTCAGTCAGTACTTTATTTTGTTCATGTAAGAAATATGCATAACCAATTCGACTAGAACGACCCACTCGTCCACGTAACTGATACAATTGACTCAATCCAAATCTATTAGCGTCTTCAATAATCAATGTATTAGCATTTGGAACATCGACACCCGTTTCAATAATCGTTGTTGTAACTAAAATATCGTATTCTCCATCGACAAAATTCAACATCGTTTCTTCTAATTCTCGTTCTGTCATTTGTCCATGAGCAACGCCTATTCTCGCATTAGGCATGAGCATAGACAACTGTTCACTCTTTTGATATATGGACTGCACGCGGTTATATAAATAGAATGCTTGTCCACCACGTGAAAGTTCACGTTCTAGTGCTTCTTTAACAAAACTCATATTCTGTTCTAATACATACGTTTGAACAGGGAATCTATTTTCAGGTGGTGTTTCAATAACAGATAAATCTCTAACACCTAATAAACTCATATGAAGTGTTCTCGGAATTGGTGTCGCAGTTAAAGTAAGAACGTCTACATTAGTCTTTAATGCTTTAATTCTTTCTTTATGTTTCACACCAAATCTTTGTTCTTCATCGACGATTAATAATCCTAAATCTTTATATTCAACATCTTTACTTAGTAATTTATGTGTACCTACAACAATGTCTACAAATCCAGATTTGATACCTGCTTTCGTTTCTTTAACTTGTTTAGGTGTTCTAAATCTACTCATCATTTGAATTTCTACTGGATATTCTTGCATACGTTCTCTGAATGTTTCAAAATGTTGCTGAGCAAGAATCGTTGTTGGTACGAGCACGGCTACTTGCTTACCTTCCAAGACCGCTTTAAATGCAGCTCTTATTGCTACCTCAGTCTTACCATATCCAACATCACCACAAAGCAGTCTATCCATCGGTCTTCTTTTTTCCATATCTGCTTTAATTTCTTCTAAAGAAGTGACTTGGTCAGGCGTAGGCTCATATGGAAAGTCCATTTCAAATGTCATTTGCTCTTCAGTATCCGGACCGTATTGATAACCCTCAACTTGTTCTCTCTCTTGATAAAGTTTCAACAGTTCATCCGCAATGTCTTCCACATTTTTTTGAACTTTAGCTTTTGTCTTTTTCCATTCTGTACCGCCAAGTTTATTCACCTTTGGCTCTTTATCATCTGATCCAACAAACTTTTGTACATCATTCATTTGATCAACAGGTACAAATAATTGATCGGTACCTTTGTATTGAATTTTAATATAATCTTTATGAATGCCAGATACTTCTAATGTTTCAACGCCTAAATATTTACCAACACCATGATGTACGTGTACAACATAATCTCCTACATTCAATTCTTGGTAAGATTTTATTTTTTCAGCATTAGATAACTTTTGTCTTCTTTTAGATTGTTTTCTTTCACGTGCTTTGAAAAGTTCTTTTTCTGTCACGACGACAAGCTTCATATAAGGCAATTCGAACCCTTCAGACAGCGCGCCATCTGTTACGACAGCTTGTCCTCTGTCACCGACTTGTTCTACCCTATCTATAACAGTTGGAATTTTCATGTCGTTTAACATACTTTGAATACGAGACTTTCTCGTTTCAGATTCTGCTAATAATACGACTGTAAATCCTTGTTTCATAAAGCGATCAAACTCTGATTGCATAATGTCATATTGTCCATAGAATCTTTGAACAGGTTTACATGAGAATTTCACCATCTCTTCAATTTCAACTGGCATACTTGCAGTAAATAAAGTGAAATAAGCGATTTTATGTTGATGCAAGAGTTCTGTAAAAGCATGTTCCGAAATAAAACGTTGCCCAATAAATCCTTGTCCTGATTCTATTAGCGATTGCGTAAATTCTTCGATTTCAACGTCTAATGAATGTTCAGTTTCTTTAATTCGATTATATTCGTCTACAACAACAAGTGCATCATCCGCAAAATAATCTGTTAAAGTTGTGACTTCATCATACATAAACGAAATGACACGTCTTAAAATTTGATGATCTTTCAATTCATCACTTTGCATCAATATCGTTTGATACGTATCTTTTAAGTCGGGACGCATTTCTGTAGCTAATTGTTGTCTAGTCTTTTCATATGCTTCTTCCATACGTTCTGGAAGTTGGCTAATTTGTTCACTTGTAAAAATATAATCACTAGCCGTTGTAATTTCAACTTGTTCAACATTACCTAAAGAGCGTTGCGTTTCAACGTCGAACAATCTCATACCGTCTACTTCAGTATCAAACAATTCAATTCGAACAGGATCTCCAGTTACTGGATAGATATCAATCAACCCACCACGAATCGAGAACTCACCAACTGCTGATACTAACGATTGCCTCTTATAACCCATATCAATCAATTGATTAGCCCATACATCTAAGTCAATATCATCACCTATTTGAATCGATTTATAATGTTCATTCCAAATGTGTTTCGGTGTTAATTGTTTTTTCAAGCCATTTATAGGCACGATAAATAAGCCCTTCTTGCCTTGAGCAAGTTGGGTTAGTGTTCTGATACGTTCACTCATTAAATCAGGACTTTGCGTAGAGAACGCCTCAATCATAATATCTTGTACAGGAAACTTAAATACTTCTTCAGGTGGTAATAATTGAAGAATATCCGCTTCTAATTTATCCGCCTGATACAAGTTATTTGTTACGATAACGAGTTGTTTATCATTTTTAAGATATTGTTCTAATATGAGTAGTGCTTTACTCGACTGATTCAGTCCTGTTATGAGTATGTTCTTTTCTCCAAATATTTGCGTTAATTCTCGAAATCGTTCGTCTGCTTGTATGATTTCATGGATAACGTGTTTCATATTACTTCACCATTATACTGGTTCATCACATTCTGAAAAGTTTCGCCTTTAATTATAGCTTCACAAGCATCTGCTGCGCGATCGATTACTTTTTCCATTGTAATCATTTCATCATCAGAGAACTTTTGAAGCACATAACTCGGTACACTCATGCCATTTGTAGGACGATCAATTCCGATTCTAATACGGTTAAAACGGTCTGTCCCTAAATGTTGAATTAAAGACTTCATACCGTTATGACCACCAGCACTTCCTTTCTGACGTAGTCTCAAATGACCTTGAGACTGGTCCATGTCATCATAGAGTACAACTAGATCCTCTATATCTATATTATAATAATCCATTAGTGGTCTTACAGCTTCACCTGATAAATTCATGAAAGTCATAGGCTCAATAAGCATTACTTTCTCTCCATTTATAAGCCCTATTGTATATGCACCTTTAAATTTTTGTTTATCTAAGTCTAATTGGTGACGATCAAGCAATTTATCAACTACTTCAAAGCCAATATTATGACGCGTAAGGTCATATTTCTTTCCGATATTTCCAAGTCCAACAATACATTTCATGTTGTAACCTCCATATTAATACTAAGTATATATTATAGCATTTTTGTGATTTATTTCATCTATCTATACTTAAATAAAAAAACCCAACACAAATGTGTTGGGTTGAAGATTTAAAAAATATTATTTTTCTTCTTCTTCTGCTTCTTCTTTTTCAGCTTCTTCTTCTGCTACTGCATCAGCTTCTTCAGCTGCAGTTTCTTCAGCGTCTTCAGCAGGTTCTTCTGTTGGAGGAACTACTGTTACAACTGCTTCTTCTTTATCGTTTTCGATAGTGTATTTATCAGTTGCATCTAAGTCGCCTACTAAGTAGCTATCACCAATAGCTAATTCTGTAATATCAACTTCGATATTTTCAGGAATTTCATCTGGAGTAGTTGTAACTTGTAAGTCGAATAATGGTTGTTGAACTACGCCACCTTCAGAAGCACCAACTGATTCACCTACTAATACTACAGGTACGTCTACAGTTAATTCTTCTTTCATGTTGATAGCTAAGAAGTCAACGTGAGTGATTTGGTTTTTAAGAGAATCATATTGATAATCTGAAACCATAACTTTGATTGTTTTTGAACCAACACCTAATTCGATAACGCCGTTACGTCCAACTTCACGAATTGTTTTGATGAATTCAACTTCATCAACTTTAACAGATGTATTTTTAGCACCGTAACCGTATACGACTGCTGGAATAACACCTGAAGCTCTTAATTTACGTAAACTAGAACGAGTTTGTTTACCTTGACGGATAACTGACTTTAATGAAGTCATTATCTTTTCCACCTTTCATTTATGCGCGATATGCGCTCCTACACTTACCCATCAACAACAATTGCTGCTTGTAAGTGGTTATTTAGTCCATAAAAATGAACCGTTTGTTATTATACACGAATATTATAAATTAATCAAATAGCACACTAACAGATTCTTGTTCATATACTCTAACAATTGCTTGTGCTAATAATTCTGCTACAGACAATTCTTTAACGTTTGCAGGTTTTCTATCTTCTGGTAATTGAATTGAGTTTGTAACAACTAATTCTTTAATTTGAGAATTTTCGATACGTTCTTTTGCTGGTCCTGATAATACAGGGTGTGTACAACATGCATAAACTTCTTTCGCACCTTTTTTAACAAGTGCATCTGCTGCTAATGTAATTGTTCCAGCTGTATCAATAATATCATCGATAATGATGGCAGTCTTACCATTAATATCTCCAACAATATTCATAACTTCTGCTACGTTTGGTTTCGGACGACGTTTATCAATAATAGCGATAGGTGTTTTTAGACGGTCAGCCATTTTACGTGCTCTTGTTACGCCACCATGGTCAGGCGAAACAACTACTGTTGTTTCAGGATCTAAACCTTTTTCTAAGAAGTAATTTGATAAAATTGGTACGCCCATTAAATGATCAATCGGTATGTCAAAGAACCCTTGAATTTGAGGTGCATGTAAATCAAGTGCTATCATTCTGCTTGCGCCAGCTTTTTCAATAATATTTGCCACAAGTTTAGCAGTGATTGGTTCACGGCTTCTAGCTTTACGGTCTTGTCTTGCATAACCGTAATAAGGCATTACAATATTAATATTTGCTGCTGATGCACGTTTACAAGCATCAATCATAATTAATAATTCCATCAAGTGTTCATTCACTGGGTTTGATGTTGGTTGAATAATAAATACATCACAACCACGGATACTTTCTTCAATATTAATTTGAACTTCACCATCAGCAAATCTCTTAACTGTAGATTTACCTAATGGAATCCCTACTAAATTGGCAACTTCTTGCGCTAATGGTTGGTTACCTTCAAGCGAAAATATTTTTAATGAAGAGTTCTTATATTCAGTGTTCAACATTTCTGTTCCTCCGATATCATTTTGACTCATGTTTTGACGGCTCCTTTTATTTCGTTTTATAATATCCTTCTTTTGTCGTTTGTCTAGCGCGACCTAGCGCCAAGCTTTCATTTGGTACATCATCTGTAATTGTTGACCCTGCTGCTATGAATGATCCATCTCCAATTTCTACTGGTGCAACTAGATTTGAATTACATCCAATAAATGCATCATCTCCTATAACCGTACGGAATTTATTCACGCCATCATAATTTACAGTGATAGAACCACAACCAATATTTGTTCTTGCACCTACTTCTGCATCTCCGATATAACTTAAGTGTGAAACTTTAGCGCCATCTTTTAAGACAGCCTTTTTAGTTTCAACAAAGTTACCAATTTTCGTATCTTTGCCTAGTTCAGAACCTGGTCTTAATTGTGCAAATGGTCCTACTGTAGCGTTTTCGCCTACAACTGAATCTGTAATAACAGATTGTTTAATTGTAGCATCATCTTTAATTGTACTATTTTTGATGTCAGAATTCATTCCTATCGTAACATTTTTTCCTATAATTGTTGTGCCAGAAAGTCTTACACCTGGTTCTACAACTGTATCTTCACCAATTACGACTTGTTTCCCGATATAAGTTGTAGCTGGATCAATAATTGTTACGCCATTTAGCATATGTTGATGATTGATACGTTCTTTCATTTTCTGTTCCGCTTTCGCAAGTTGCACTCTATCATTCACACCCATAATGCCGTCAACATCGTTCGTAATAAAAGCAGAAACTTTTTCATTTTCTTCTTTTAGGATGCGAATCACATCTGGTAAATAATATTCACCTTGTGCATTATCATTGTTTACTTTTTCAAGTGTTTCAAATAACTTTTCATTATCGAAAGCAAATATACCAGAACTGATTTCATTAACTTCAGCTTCAGCAGAAGAAGCGTCTTTTTGTTCGACAATTCCAGAAACCAAACCATTTTCATCGCGAACGATTCTGCCGTAACCAAACGGGTTATCAACTTTTGCAGACAAGACAGTTGCTACTGCACTTTCAGACTCATGAAAATCTAATAAGTTTTTAATCGTTTCATCACTGATTAATGGTGTGTCTCCACATACAACAATTGTTGTGCCTTTTTCAGTACCTAATATATCTTTAGCAGTCTTTACTGCATGTGCTGTTCCTAATTGTTCTTCTTGATGTACAAACTGAGATGCATGACCGATTGTTTCTTTGACTTTTTCAGCACCATGCCCAACAACTGTTACGACTTTATCAACACCTGCATTTTTCACGCTATCTATAACATGTTGAACCATTGCTTCTCCAGCTACTGTATGTAGTACTTTGTAAAGTTTAGATTTCATTCTTGTACCTTTACCAGCAGCTAATACAACTGCATATTTTTGCATTGCAAATACCTCCATTTATACACACTTTAGTCTATTATAATTTAATTGACCGCATAGTATCAAGAAAGAGTTCAAGTAAACGTTTCCTTATCAATACATCCATTATCATGATGCATAAAAAAACAGCAGTTAAAATCATAAGATTTTAACTGCTGTTTATCAATATACGTGAGCTGAGTACTTTAAATATCGTTATTCTTCTTCACTGTCTGATGCTTCATCGCTATCCTCTGAATTTGAGGCTTCTTGAGCTGATTTTGGAATAATGACTTCATCTGTTTCATCATATACTTTCATAACCGCTTCTTGAATCTCCTGTCTCATTTCAGAATTAATGGGATGCGCAATATCTCTAAATTCCCCATCTGGCGTACGCTTACTAGGCATAGCCACAAACAGTCCTGAATTTCCCTCGATTACTCTTAAGTCGTGAATAACAAAAGCGTCATCTAATGTTATAGAAACTAATGCTTTCATTCTTCCATCCGTTTGAATTTTTCTTAATCTCACATCTGTTACCTTCATGATTTGTGTGCCCCCTGTTTTGTCTATTTAAAGTAGCAGCATCATATTAATTGAAGTTAGTTATTTATTTTTGCAATCATTTCGATTTCAACTTTTACATCTTTCGGTAAACGTGCAACTTCCACACAACTTCTAGCAGGCAAATGTTCATTAAAATATTCTCCATATACGGCATTGATGTCTTGGAAATCGTTCATATCTTTTATGAAAATTAAAGATTTAACGACACTATCTAAAGATGCGCCACTTTCTTGAAGTACGACTTTTAAATTTTCTAGTACTTGCTTAGTTTGTTCTTTGACATCTTCAGAAACGACTTCACCTTGTTGATTTAATGGTATTTGACCAGAAGTAAATACTAAATTATCTACTACTACTGCATGGCAATATGGTCCTAAAGCTTCTGGAGCGTTTGTTGTGTTAATACTTTTCATGTTGATTACTCTCCTTTTAATTAAATCTTTTTAAACAGTTGCCTTCCTCTACTGAAAATTGTTGATTGTACTCGTCTACGTCAGATAACCTAACTAAAGATGTATAATCTTCAATCAATCGATGTTTAACTTCTTTTGATTCTACAAGTACTGATACCCCTTTTACTGTAGCTTTAAACTCATTCATCAAATTGATTACACCATTAATAGATCCGCCTGCTCTCATAAAGTCATCAACAATCAATACATTCGAATATTCAGGCAATGTTCTTTTTGATAAAACCATTGTCTCAATCTTTCTAGAAGACCCAGACACATAGTTAATCGATACTGTGGATCCTTCTGTTACTTTATTGTCTTTTCTTATAACCACAACTGGCAAATTAAGCACTTTCGCCACGGCATTTGCTAAAGAAATACCCTTTGTTGCTATTGTAACTACCGCATCAAGTTCTTCATCCATGTACATTGTAGCGATTAATTCCCCTACTTGATTTAATAGTTTAGGATTCCCTACTAAATCTGACATAAATAAATAGCCACCTGGCAACAGTCTTTCTTTTTCTTTTAGTAATTCACACAATTTTTCAATCAATTCACGTGCTTCTTCGACGTACATTTTAGGTCGGTAAGTTACGCCGCCACTTGCACCGGCAGTCGTTTCTATAATACCAAGTCTCTCAGCAGTAAACGTTTCTTTAATAATTTGTATGTCTTCACTAATAGACGACTTCGCCTGACCAAAATGATTCACAAAATAAGTCAACGGCACTAACTCGTTCGGATGTTTCAATAAATATTGTGTCATATAAACGATTCTTTCACTTCGTTTAAACCTCATTTATAAAACTCCAATCTCTATTCCGTATTTTAAGCCTAATTATACTATAATCGTTCGCATTCCTCAAAGCTATCCGAGCAGTCTCGCGATGTATACATCGTTACAACACCCCATCAAAGCATTATATACTTGCTTAGCTTGTCTTTCTTTTTGAACAAAGCCATATATAGTCGGGCCACTGCCACTCATTAAAGCAGCATCTACACCAGTATTACTCATAGTGTTCTTCAATTTCTCAACTTCTGGATACAGCTGCATCGTGACTTTTTCAAGACTATTGCCAAGCGACTGACACATTGTGGCATAATCGTTATTTTCGATTGCTTTAAGACACGCTTGTGTTTGTACTTCATCCTTGTTTTCTAAATCTAATGCGCCGTAAATTTCAGGCGTTGAAACGCCTATATCTGGTTTCGCGATAACGACCCATGCTGAAGGTGGTTTAGGTAAGTGCGTAATTTTCTCACCTCTACCTTGGCATAAAGCAGTTTTTCCATAAATACAAAACGAAATATCTGATCCAATTTCCGAAGCCAACTCACTTAATGTTTCTAAAGATTCGTTAATCCCCCATAATTCATTCAAACCTCTAAAAGTAGCGGCTGCATCACTTGACCCACCAGCTAAACCTGCTGAAATCGGTATGCTTTTTTCTAATGAAATCTTCACACCTTTTTCAATATTGTATCTATCTTGCATCAACTTCGCTGCTTTATATGCTAAATTTCTATGATCACTTGGTACAAAATTATGTTCTACATCAATAATAATTTCACCATCGTCTCTACACTCAAATGTTAATCGGTCATTTAAGTCGATGGTCGTCATAATCATTTCCACTTCATGATACCCATCTTCACGTTTATATAACGTATCTAATGTTAAATTAATTTTTGCTGGTGCAGTTTCATAAATCATATACTTGCCCTCTCTAAAACTTATTATTATGATTTTACCATAAATAAAAGTTAGAAAGTATTAGCTTTATTCTATTTTTTGGCATAATAAAAAACCCTACGCCATATCACAGTCATATCGCGTAGAGTTTTTTATTAAATACCTTTAATTATTGAACGATGAATTCCTCTTTATGTTCATTCATAAAAGTTACTTGGACATTCTCAGTTAATACATCAGTGTATGTATAAGATACACGCTCAAAATTATGTTTCTCTTGATCTAATTCGACCACGAAAACTGATGGATACGTTTCCTTAAGCACGCCACTTCGCTCAATTAACTTCTTACGTCCTCCATTAGCTTTAAGTACAATACGATTTCCTAATTGACATTCCAATATTTTTTTGATGTCTACTAAAGTCTTCGGCATATTGACCCACCTCGCTATAGATAAAATTATACTACGAAAGCGGATTTTTGTCAAATAAAATTTAAATTTTATCAAGTTGATAAAGCAATGTCAATATATTTACATAGATAAATTCGGGTATTTTTTCAAATTGTTACAAAGATGTGCATATTCTTGTATTGTTAGCGTTTCACCACGTCGCTTAGGGTCTATGTTTGAAGCATTTAGCCATTCGACGATTTCATCTTTATGCAGTTTGCCATCTTTAATTGTATTAATATAATTGTTTAAAATTGTTTTTCGTCTTTGTCCGAAAGCACCTTTTGAAAGCTTGAATAGTAGTTTCTCATCATCTACTTCGACGATCGGTTCAATACGTTTCGTTAATTTAATAACGATTGAATCAACATTCGGTGGTGGCATAAAGACAGTCTTCGGGACGACTAACACACGTTCAGTTTCAGTGTAATACTGACAAGCTATTGATAATGAACCATAACTTTTACTACCTACTTCAGCGTTTAAGCGTTCTCCTACTTCTTTTTGCATCATGACAACATAGCCATCTATTGGTAAATCATTTTCTAGTAAATTCATCAATATAGGCGTCGTAATGTAATAAGGTAAATTAGCAACCAACATAATTTTATCGCAGTCTTTTAAGTGTGTTTCAATTTCTTGTTTAACGTTGGCTTTCAATATATCTTCATTTACAACTGTTACATTGTCATATGGACTTAACGTATCTTCTAATACAGGTATTAATCTTTGATCAATTTCAAAAGCCAACACTTTCTTTGAAGCTCTCGCTAATTGTTCAGTAAGTGAACCCATTCCTGGTCCAACTTCAATAACACCTGTATGCTCATCTATATCACTAGCAGAAATAATTTTTTGAATAATATTTGTATCGATTAAAAAGTTCTGACCTAAACTCTTTTTGAATTTAAATCCATATTGATCTAATAACGCTTTTGTACGTTTAGGTGTTGCTATATCTTTATCGTTCATCGTGTCACTCCTCTTTATATCCCAGTGCTTCTTTTACATCTTTCTCAGTATAACCGAAGGCATTTAATTTGTTTAGCAATTGTTTGCCATTTGAATGGCCTATATTTAATTTACTGCATAGTATTTCGCGTTTTCTTCTTGCGTCTGGTCCTATAATTAATCCAAGGTCAATTAAGACTGCTTTATCAATTGTTTCAATGTCCGCTTCTAATGGAGAACTTACATTTGTAAGTGCATCTTTAATTGTTTCAATTGAAGCATGCTCAACGCCTATTTTTCCTCTTTTATTTTTAGCTTTATCTCTTGGTATAAATGCATGTTTCACACTAGGGATATACTGCTTGATTGTATTTCTAATTTTATCACCTGGGAAATCTGGGTCAGTTAATACAATGACACCACGTTTTTCATGCGCTTGTCTTATAACTTCTAGTGTTTCTTTTGATATTGCTGAGCCATTTGTTTCTATCGTATCGCAATCTACTGCTCTTTTAACATTAACTGTATCATCGCGTCCCTCAACAACAACAAATTCATTTATCTTCATATTCATTTCCTTCTTTAAAGATGCCCCAAAACAACCGTTTTGGGGCATCATATTTTATAATTTAAATAATCTTTCAGCATTTTCTGTAGTAGCTTTACATACTTCCTCGTAAGAAATACCACGCAATTCAGCAATTTGTTCTGCAACAAGTTTTACACGCGCAGGTTCGTTTCTTTTCCCTCTATAAGGGTGAGGTGATAAGTATGGTGCATCTGTTTCAACGAGTAATCTATCTAACGGTACATGTTGAGCTACTTCTTTTGGTTGTTTCGCATTTTTGAACGTGACAGGTCCACCCAATGAAATATAGAAATTCATTTTAAGTATTTCATCAGCTATTTCGTTTGAGCCACTGAAACTATGCATAATTCCGCCAACTTCACTTGCATTTTCTTCTTTTAAGATATCAACGCAATCTTGAGTTGCTTCTCTATTATGAATAATAATCGGTAGTTGAACACGTTTCGCTAATGCGATTTGTTTTCTAAATACTTCTTTTTGGATATCTTTAGGTGACTTGTCCCAGTGATAATCTAATCCCATCTCACCTATACCGATGATTTTTGGGTGTTTAGACAATTCTTCAATCCATTGTAGGCGTTCTTCCGTACAATCAATTGCATCAACAGGATGCCAACCTATAATGCCATATATAAAATCATACTGGTCTATTAATTTCATCGTTCTTTCAATTGTGTTCGTGTCGAAACCAACAACGAACATTCTATCGATACCTTCTTCCAAAGCTCGATCGATTACTTCTTGTAAATCTTCATCGTATTGATCCGCATTTAAATGGACGTGTGTATCTATTAACATTCGAATCTTCCTTTCAGTACTTTACTTAATGATAGATCCGTTTTGTATTGCATTTGGTAAACCTACTAAAGTAAGTGTGCCGTCTTTCTCAGCTGATAAAATCATACCCTCTGATAATTCACCACGTAATTTGACTGGTTTTAAGTTCGTAACGACCGCTACTTTTTTACCAACAATATCTTCAGGTTTATAAAATTCAGCTATACCTGAAACAATTTGTCTCTTTTCGTTACCTAAATCTACTTTTATTTTTAAAAGTTTATCTGATTTTTTCACATAGTCTGCACCTGTAACAGTAGCAGCTTTGATTTCTACTTTATCAAATTGATCAATTGTGATTTCTGGTTTAGATGGTACTACTTCTTCCTCAGCAGTTTCAGCTTCTTCTTCAGATGATTCTGCAGTCGTTCCACCTTGCATAGAATCTTTGATGAACGCCACTTCTTGTTCTACATCTAATCTAGGGAAAATAGGCTCAGGCTTTTCAATCACTTTGATATCTTGATCAATAGCGCCATATTGTTCGATACTTTCAAATGTATCAAGTTTACCTTTTTCTAAGTTTAATTGACGGAAAATCTCATATGGTGCATGTGTTAAGAATGGACGTAATAATACTGCTGCAAATCTAATGTTTTCAACTAAGTGAATCATGACATTTTCTAGCATTTCACGTTCATTTTCATCTTTAGCTAATACCCATGGTGTTGTTTCATCAATATATTTGTTTGTACGACTAATCAACTTCCAAACTTCTGCTAAAGCAACTGAGAATTGCATATTTTCCATTGCTGAATAGAATTTATCTTTAGTATCTAAAGCCATTTGTTCCATCTCTTCATCTAATGGGTGTAATTTGCCTTTATATTTAGGAAGTACGCCATTAAAGTATTTATTAACCATTGCTATTGTACGATTTACTAAGTTACCTAAGTCATTAGCTAAATCGTAATTTGTTCTTTCAACGAATGCTTCAGGCGTAAATACACCATCTGCGCCAAATGGTAATTCTCTCATGAGATAGTATCTTGTTGCATCTAAGCCGTATTTATCAATTAAGACGTTCGGATCTACAACATTACCTTTAGATTTACTCATTTTACCGTCTTTCATCAAGATCCAACCGTGAGCAAATTCACGTTTAGGTAAAGGTAAGTCTAAAGCCATCAATAAGATTGGCCAAATAATTGAATGGAATCGAACAATTTCTTTAGCCATTAAATGCACATCTGCTGGCCAATATTTTTTAAATAGCGTGTCGTCATCTGATAAATAACCTAACGCAGAAATATAGTTCACAAGTGCGTCAATCCATACATACACAACGTGTTTAGGATTAGAAGGTACTTTAATACCCCAATCAAAAGTCGTTCTAGAAATCGCTAAATCTTCTAGACCAGGTTTAATAAAGTTGTTGATCATTTCATTCTTACGAGAAATAGGTAAAATGAATTCCGGATTTTCATCGAAGAATTTAAGCAAACGATCAGCATAGTTATCTAATTTAAAGAAATAACTTTCTTCTTTCACAAGTTCTACTTCATGACCTGAATCTGGACTCTTACCACCGACGATTTTGCCATCTTCATAAACTGGATCGACAAGTTGTGTTTCAGTGTAATATGTTTCATCTGGTATTGAGTACCAACCTTCATACTCACCTAAGTATATGTCACCTTGTGCTAATAACTTTTCGAAGACTTTTTCGACAACTTGTTTATGTCTTTCTTCAGTAGTTCGAATAAAATCATCATTAGAGATGTCTAATTTTTTCCATAAAGATTGGATACTTTTAATAATGCCATCTAAATATTCTATTTCAGATAAGCCTGCTTCTTTAGCTTTTTCTTGTATTTTTTGACCATGTTCATCTGTACCAGTTAAATAATGAACATCATAGCCTTGTAACCGTTTATATCTAGCAATTACATCACCAGCAACCGTAGTATACGCATGACCTATGTGTAAATTCCCGCTCGGATAATAAATCGGTGTCGTAATGTAAAAAGTCTCTTTCGTCATCAGCGTTTCCTCCTAATATCTTATCTATATAATATACCGAAAATTAAGCATTTTTTCAATATTACCTGATTATGGTATAGAGATAACAATTGTTTTATATTTCAAAAATTAAACGTATGCAATATATTGTTTTATTGACATTTTCTTCAATTCATATTAGTATACTATTTATATAATTGTCGAATGAATGTCGAATTAGATAATTATGGTTTTATTAAACGGAGGTAAAAAGATGAAATCAACTGGAATCGTGCGTAAAGTAGATGAACTAGGCCGTGTAGTAATTCCTATCGAATTACGACGCATATTAGACATTGCTGAGAAAGATGCTTTAGAAATTTATACAGATGACGATAAAATTATCTTAAAGAAATACTCACCTAACATGACTTGTCAAGTTACTGGAGATGTTTCTGAAGACAATTTTGTTTTAGCTGATGGTAAAATTGTCTTAAGTAAAGAAGGCGCTCAGCAACTAATTAACGAGATTGAGAAAAAATCAAAATAATAAAAGCTGCATATAAAAAAAGGAAATTTAAAGTAAACGATGTACTTTAAATTTCCTTTTTTTGTTTATTCGTCAATATGATACGCTTCGTATACATCTCTTTTTTTCATTTTTCTATCTACCGCTACTTGTTTGATAGCATCTTTAGATCTCATTTGATGTTCATTTATATAAATTTCGACATGTTGAACGAGATCCAAGTCTTCCCACCAATTATCAACTTGTGTCGATTCATCGGCACCTTCAATCAAGATGACGAACTCTCCTTTTTGAGGTATACGCTCATCTGATAACATTTCTTCAATAACCTTTATTTGATTCGTTTCCACTTGTTCAAATTTCTTTGTAAGTTCTCTTCCAATTGCTACTTTTCTTTCAGGATCAATTTCAGCTATTGCTTGTACCGTCTGTTTAATTCTATAGGGTGACTCATAAATCATAGATGTTGATTCTCTCGTCATCCATTTTTCCAATACATCATGTTTTTCTTTCGCATGTCTAGGTAAAAATCCTAGAAACACAAATTTATATGATGGTAATCCACTTGTCATTAATGCCGTAATAGCCGCATTAGGTCCAGGAATCGTTTCAACACGATAACCATTATCCCTAACTTGATTCACAAGTTCATAACCAGGATCACTTATACAAGGGCAGCCTGCATCAGAAACGAGCGCAATATCTTTGCCATCTTCTAATAATCTCAATATTTGCTCAGATGACTTATCTTTATTGTGTTCATGGTAAGACTTAAGTGGCGTTTGTATTTCATAATGCTGACAAAGCTTGCCTGTAACACGTGTATCTTCACAAAAGATATAATCGACTTCTGTTAACATTCTAACCGCACGATAAGTGATATCTTCTAAATTTCCGATTGGGGTTCCTACTAAATATAATATAGACATACTACCCCTCCTTAATAAGCGCTAATTTTTGTTTTCTACTTAACTGTTTTAAAGCATATTCTCGTTTTAAAGCTTCGGATTTATTATCGAATGTCTCATGATATACAAGTTTAACAGGGCGTCTCACTTTAGTATATTTAGCACCCTTACCTTCATTATGGACTTTTAACCTTCTGTCTAAATCTGTCGTATAACCAGTATATAACGTTTGATCCTTACACTCTAATATATATGTATAATGGTTAGCCATAATATACAACCTTCATTTCTTTTGAATAATCTCCATTCTCCTCATAAATATAAAATGGTTGTTCAACTTTCAATCCTGCTTGACCACCACTTCTACCTTCAACTAAAATCGTAACCGCTTCTTTCTTATTAGGTGTGCTATATACCATTCTTAATCTTTTAGGTTCGATTTTATATTGTCGAAATGCGCTTAAGACATCCATCAGTCTTTCCGCTCTATGGACCATTACAAGTTTACCACCTTGCTTTAACAAATGCTTACTTGCTTTTAAAACATCATCTAATGTGCAGTATATTTCATGTCTCGCAATTTTATGTGCTTCCTTTTGATGTTGCATTTGTTGATTTTCTTTAAAGTAAGGTGGGTTTACGGTTACAACATCAAATGTTGAAGGATGATATGAGGTTGATACATTCTTTAAATCCATTTGATTGATAGATATTTGGTCTTCTAATTGATTATGAGCTATCGTTCGTTTAGCCATATCCACTAAAGCCTCTTGAATTTCTACCGCTTCAATACTAGCTTGAGATTTGTGTGCCAATAACAAAGGAATAATGCCATTACCAGAACATAAATCCATTACTTTATCTTTATTTCGTACCTTTGTAAAATCTCCTAATAACAATGCATCTGTTGAAAATGAAAACACATCATCATTTTGAATAATTTCAAATTCTTCTCTTAATAATTGGTCGAGTCTTTCTCCCGAATTCAACATTTAAACACCTCACTTAAAAAAATCAGGCATATAGCATGCCTGATTTTCTTATTATCTATTCAACACTTCTAAACAAAATAAACAATCTTGTCCTTGTCTGTGTTTACCAAACAATTCTCCTCGACAAATATGAAAACCTTCATGATATAACATTGCTAAGTTATCTTTACTTTGAAGTGGCTTTAATTTCTTGTTTGGCTTTTTCTGTTGATTGTCTTCACTTGTTTCCATTACACGCTTCAAACTTTCATTCTCCATTTGAAGGGCAACATTGTCTTCGACTAATTCAACTGCCTGGTTTTTCAACTTTTCCATATGTTCATTAATTTGCTTAAGTTCATTCTCTAATGTCATAATCGTTTCAAACAACTCGTCCCTATTCACAATATAATCCTCCCTTATGAATGGACTTCAAGTAATTCATCAAGTTTATAATCAAAGAGTTGTTCGAAACCTTTCACTTTAACTTGCATTGTTATATCTAAAATATTTAATCCGACAACTTTGCCGTCACCTTCTGGCGTGACAACAGTTGTACCAATATCAGGCAATTCATTTCTAACTTCTTCATAATAGTCATTTTCGTATTTTAAACAACACATTAAACGACCACAAGCACCTGATATTTTAGTTGGATTTAATGATAAGTTTTGATCTTTAGCCATTTTAATTGAAACAGGTTCAAAATCACCTAAAAATGTTGAACAACATAACGAGCGACCACATGGACCTATACCGCCAAGTAATTTCGCTTCGTCTCTCACACCAATTTGTCGTAACTCAATTCGTGTTTTTAATTCATAAGCTAAAGATTTTACTAAAGTTCTGAAATCTATTCTATCATCAGCTGTAAAATTAAAGATGACTTTACTTTTATCTAATGTATATTCACAATTAACAAGTCGCATATCAAGCTCGTGAGTCGCTACCAACTCTTTACATAAAGCTAAAGCATGGTCTGCATCCTTTAAATTATCTTGATATTTTTGAATATCAGTTTCTGTTGCATGACGGATAACTTCTTTCAATGGTAAGACAACATCATCTTTACCTACATGGCGATTTGTTAATTTAACTTTACCAAGTTCAATACCACGTTTAGATTCAACGACAACTAAGTCATTTTCTTTGAAACGTTCCCCATTTGGTGAGAAATATTCTTTCTTCCCAGCTTTTTGGAATTGAACACCAATTATTTCATACATTTAATCACCTCTTCCCATTTATAACCATTTGTTCTAATACTAACGTTGCATTAACGTTTTGCGCTAATTTACGGTTTGCTTCCGTTATAACTTGTATATAATTCGAAATGTCATTTAAAGATAAATATTGACTGACCTCTCTAATTTCCACTTCTAAATCTGGATATGCCTTTATCGTATCTATTTGAATTTTGGCATGTAATAAATCTTGAAAATAAGCATTCAAGCTATTTAAAAATAATTGCTGTAACGGGCGTGTATTAGCAATTTTTATGCAATCGATCAAATAAATCATTGCCATCTGTGTATCTTTGACCATCAATTCAGCAAGTTTCGTTACAGTTTTTCTAAGCTGTACAAACAATTGTTCTTCTGTCAGAGCAAGTGCTTCTTCTTTATCAGAAGTAACAAAACTCAATGTATGCGCAATTGCAGAAGAAATACCAGACAGTTTTAATTCTTCTATATAATTTTCTTTAGATGCAGGTTTAAAATGAACAAGTTGGCATCTTGAATGTATAGTTGGCAATATTTGATCTTTCTTGGTTGTCAGTAACAGGGCAATTGTATTTGGAGGTGGTTCTTCCAAAAATTTAAGTATACTATTTTCACCCTGTACTGTTAGTTTATCAAAAGCTTCAATAATGTAAACTTTATATTGGCTTTCGATAGGTTTTTGATTCATTTTTCTGAGTAATTCTTCTATTTGTTGTTTCTTTATCGTCGTTTCATCTGATTGAATATATACAAAATCAGGATGATTAAAATTTTGAACTTTAACCACACAACTTTGTTCTGATTCACATAATATTTGTTCAGCAAAATATAAAGCTGTAGATTTCATTTCAAACATATTATCTCCCTCAAATAAATAAGCATGAGATAATTGTTGTGCACTTAATAAATGATCAATCTCTTTGGTTAATTGCATATTTTACGCTCCTTGCAATAAAAAAGCTGCTCAAACGGCAGCTCATCAGTTCTTAAAATTGATGGAATTGTTCAATTGGCATAACGAATACAGTTGCGCCACCTACTTCAACTTCTACAGGGTAAGGAATATAAGAATCCGCACTACCGCCCATTGGTGTGATAGGTGAAACAAGTTGTTCACGATTACCACAAGTTCCATCGATAACACGTAATAATTCATCTACACGTTCATCTTTGACACCGCATAAGAATGTTGTATTTCCAGCTCTTAGAAATCCACCAGTTGTTGCAAGTTTAGTGGCTCTAAAGTTTTTTTCTATAAGTGCTTCTGACAAGTTTTGACTATCTTGATCTTGGACAATCGCTATTACCATTTTCATATCTAAACACCTCTTTATTTATTATATCATATTTTAATCTTGTTTCAGATATTTTACTATCGTAGAATATGCATCATCTACAACCTTTTCTAATGGTTGCGTGGCATCAATTACTTTAATTCTATCTGGATACTCAGCAATTAATTTTTTATAACCATCTGTAACTTTGTGATGAAATTCTATTTTTTCTTTATCCAAACGATTCGCATTACGTTGATTATCTTTAATTCGATTTAACCCAACTTCAGCAGGTACATCAAAATATAATGTTAAATCAGGATAAAGGTTATCAATCGCAAATTCATTAATTGCCTTAACTTCTTCTACCCCAATTTCACGTGCGTAACCTTGATAACTTAAAGAACTATCAACAAATCGGTCACATAATACCGTTCCACCTTTATCAAGTTGAGGTAATATTTTCTCCACTAAATGTTGTCTTCTAGCAGCAGCAAAGAGCAGTGCTTCTGTTCTTTCATCCATGTCGTCATCACTATCTAACAACAAGTTTCTAATCGCTTCGCTTATTTTGATACCACCTGGCTCTCTAGTCAGTAAAATATCATAATCTTGATTTAACTTTTCATAAACTTTATGTATAACCGTCGTTTTGCCAGAGCCTTCTGGACCCTCAAACGTAATAAATCGTCCCATTTTATTGTTCATCCTTTACCTTGATTTGCTTGTTTAATATACCTTCCACTCTACCACCTCTATCAAGCCATTGTAAAAGAGAATCCACTATTTCTTTACGAATATTTTCTCCTTTTAAAATGACTGGTATACCTGGTGGATAAGGCACAATATCTTCAGCAGCAATATAGCCATATGATGTATTCAAGTCCATCATTTTAGTTTTTTCAATATTGTTGTATCTATACATTGTACTATCTGTTTCGTATGGTAATTTAAATTGTACTTCCTCTTTAAGTTGATGCTCAACATTCACTTTAATATTTCTAACGCGATCAATCATATCTTCAAATGGGAACTTATCTGATTCATGCCATAATGGTAAGACTAATAACACAAATTTATAATCACATAACTCTACATAGATATGCACATCTTCAAATAGTTTTTGAATTTCAAATCCGCTTAATCCTCTATAAGAAACAATTAATTTAAGAGGGTCCTCTAGACTCCCCACTTCAAATCCAACATTCTCCATCGTTTCAATGAATGTTTGTCTATTATATTTGAATCTTTGATCATCAAACTGCTTATAAAATTTTTCTGCACTTTCTAAACTAGCCATAATGAGATATGAAGGACTAGATGTTTGTAGCATCTTCAAATACTGTTGAATATTTGATTTTATTTCTAAATCCTCTCTCATATATAGAACAGAACCCATCGTCAAGGCCGGTAATGTCTTGTGGTAAGACTGCACGACTATATCAGCACCATAAGTCATAGATGAATTAGGGAAATATGAACTAATACCAAAATGTGCACCATGTGCCTCATCTACCAATACAGGAATTTGATGTTCTTTTAAGATTTTAATACTTTCTTCAATATCAAATGTTTCACCATAGTAATTAGGATAAGTAAAAATAGCTAATTTAATATGATTCAAATCTAAATCCCTTAATGAAGCTACACCATTATATTTATTCGTCTTATCTGATATTGTCATAGGCATAAACTTAGCATCTTGCTTCGTTAAATTCAAAGCATTAAATACTGATTTATGCGCATTTCTAGGAATTAATACTTCCCCATCTAAATGTGCCACTGCATAAATTGCAGATAGTATTCCAACCGTTGTACCATTAACGAGATACTGCCCATAATAACCAGGATACCTATTCAATTCAGACATACTCATCTTTATACAAAATTCTGGTTGATGCAAATCATCAAGCCCAGTTATTTCAGTCATATCCATAGCAAGATTTATTTCATCTAAATAACCAATTGTATGATTATGATGCCCTGGAACATGTAGTGAAATGGCATCAAGACTATTTAGAGATTTTAATTTTTCATTAATATTCATAAGGCTACCTCTTAATTTTTAGTCTTTATCATTATATCAATGATAAAGTCCAACGTCATTCCTGTAATAATTAAAATAAGATATACTTAAAAAAAGGAGTGAATAAAATGTTTATTAGAAATGCAATTGACACAGATATACAATCCATTAATGAAATTGCTCAACAAGAAGGTTGGAAAACATTCAGTATTGAAAAAATCCAACAATTGCTTATTACATCTCGTATTATTGTAATAGAAGTAAATAATGAGGTTGTTGGTTATACTAGATTATTAACAGACGAAACTGTCACATTATATATTACAGAACTCGTCGTTACAAAGACTCATAGAAAGAAAGGATATGCTAAAGCACTAATTGACTATTTATTAGCACAATATCCATCTGTTCGAATAGAATTATTATCAGAGAACAATTCTTTTTACGAGAAATTACATTTTAGAAATATTGGAACTGGCTATAGACTACCTTAAAAAATCACAAAAAAAAGAGACCTAACAGGTCTCGAGTGCGGCTCATCGCATCCATTTATAAATATTTGCCCGGCAACGTCCTACTCTCGCGGAACGTA
>NZ_JAJNIL010000019.1:0-29713 GCF_022386455.1 Mammaliicoccus sp. I-M35
TAGGAATATAGATAGATTAATATAGTTTGTATATATAGAAGTATAGATAGGAATATAGATAGATTAATATAGTTTGTATATATAGAAGTATAGATAGGAATATAGATAGATTAATATAGTTTGTATATATAGAAGTATAGATAGGAATATAGATAGATTAATATAGTTTGTATATATAGAAAGAAAGCTTATGACCCTCTACTTGATCATAAGCCCCTGGAATGTCTATTCCACTTTTTATTCTAAATGATTTTATAGTTAATGTGAAGTTAATATATATAAACTATATACAGAATATATATTGTGTATATATATATTGATATATCTATACATATTTATAAACAAATATAGTACATATATAGTACATATATATTGTAATAAGAGTGTAACCTTTTTTGTACCTTATTTGTAACCTTAAATGTAATTCGTAATATAGTTAAAACATAATAATATATTGAATTATACTACATTTTATGGTATAATTACATCATAGTTCCTAATAACATTGGGACTCACCAAATATATATCATAAATAACCACCTTATTTATTTTTATGATATATCTATTTGGACGAGTTTTTAAAATGTCTCTCCAGACGGGGCGGCGACCTGTTCTTTTACAACTTAATATATGGAGGTGCATCTTATGGCAACCAAGAAACAAGATCCAGTATATTTATTTATCAAGGACAACTGGGTATTACTTTTACTTGTTTCTATTATTGGTACAATATATTTCTTTCGAAAGGAAATACTTATCACCTTCAAATCATTTATTGATTTCATATATATATCTAACCTATTAAACTATATATTTTATGTTTCAATTCTATTTATTCTGTTTTGTTTATTTAGACATTATATGAAAAAGAAAAGAATAATATGGTGTCGATTTATGCCACATTTATCTGATGATTTTAAATCAGATGATATACATTTTATGATGTCTCAAATGAATAAAATCAGATTGAAAAGAATTGAAAGATGGTTGCTGGGGAAAGATTGGAAATCATTTATGGTTAGAACTGATAATGATGGAAATATTTATTATTATTTCGCCTTTGATAAATCTTTGTTTATTCAAATGAAAAGTGCTTTAAAAGTTGCTTACTTAAATTCTAAATTAGAAAAAGTTGAAAAAGATGATTTACCTTTTCCTTATAAAGATAAGAGGTATGTTGGTGGGCGTATGAACTCAACAAGAAAATCAAAAAAGAGAATGTTGAGTTATAAAAGATTTCATAATGATTACTTACCTAACATTATTAATCTTTTGCCTGCAGATGCTTTTTTGAAAATAGATTTTAAGCAAAGTTTAAAGAAAAAGGCTTTGAAAAAAATTAAAGATTCAGAAGGTGTTATAAAAGAAACACAAACGAAGGAACGAACAGGAAAGCAAAAAGAAGATTTAAAAAATCTTCAAGCTAGAATGAAAGGTTCTGAAGTTGGTTTTAAAACATTGATCAGTATGGCAACTAAATCTGAAAATGGTGTACAAAGTTTAAAATCAGTTGGTGAAGCAATTTCTACTTCAATGGAAGCTGGGGCAACATTATTTTATAAGAAATATAAAAATGGCATTTCTAAGTATCCTATATTGAGACCAACGATTGAAATGAGAGATGCAGGTCTGTTGTTTGTGACAGGTTCTGAATTATCTAATGTTGTACATGTTCCTAACTACGCTGAAGAAAAAAATGAATTAATAGAAAAGTTAAGAAAACAAACAGATATGCATGATAAGACCATTGATTTACTAGAAACAGGTGTTTTTAATAATGAAAATGGTGTGAAAGTTGGTTTTGTTAAATTAGCAGACGGTAGTGAAAGGGATATTAAAGTGGCTTTAGACTCTTTAAAAGACCATGCAGCGATTACTGGTAAAACTGGATCTGGTAAATCTTCGTTTATTGTATCTATTTTAGATGGTTTGTTAAAAGAACATTTTGATGAAGATAAAAGACATAAAGCTTCAGGCTTAACATTTTTTGATCCAGGACAAGACACGGTTCTTACTTTATATAACCGTTTACTTAAATACTATAATGCTGGTGGTGAAATTGATTGGAACAAAGTTAATTATCTAAGTTTAGCAGATACTGATTATCCGTTGGCTATGAATTTGTTGGATAAAGGTATTGATCTAAATGGGGATACGTCTTTAAGTTCAATAGCTGAATCAGTTTCAGACATCATTGAAACAGCAATGCCCAATGAAGCGCCAGTAGCAAAAAGGTTGTTAGAAAAATGTATTGAAACATTACTAGCAGATGAAGAAGATCATAATATTTTAGATGTAAAGCTATTAGTAAAAAATGTGAACTACAGAACACAAGTTATAAAAAGAATAGAAAAGGATCCCTCTAATTACGCACTGATCGATTATTGGGAGACTGAAGCCGAAGAAAATTTAAAAACTTCTGAAATAGCTTTGATGAACAGATTAGAAGTCTTTAGTAAATCAACGGTGTTATCAAGAATGTTTGGACAAGATCATACTGAATTTAATTTTAGAAAGATACTTGATGATGGACATATTAATTTGATTGATATGACAGGGTTATCAAATTCTGAAATGCGTATTATAAGTGGCTATATGTCATATAGATTTTATAAAGCTTCTATAGGTCGCCGAAGTGATACACGTTTACACATTTTAGGTTTTGATGAAACAAAAGTATTAGGACATATGCCTTATTTAAGCAAAATTGTAGCTGAAACAAGAAAATTTAATTTAGCTTCTCTTGTAGGTGCGCAGATGTTTGGACAACTTGATACTGAATTGAAAAATAGTTTAAAAGAAGTTCAAGATAATTTTATAAGTTGTTTGCAGGGTGGCAAAGAAGCAAAAGAAGTATCTGAATTTATTAGTGATGAATCAGTACAAATCACACCTAAAGATTTAACAAGACTCAATTCTGATAAACGTGAAGGTTATATTGCTTTAAAAGATAAAATTCCAGGTGAATCAGGATCTAAAAGATATACGTTAAAAGTTCAGATAGATCCACCTATTAAATTTGGTATGAACGGTTTAGCAGTTGAATATAAATCATCTGAAGAAACTGAAGCATTGAATACTTGTAAATTGATAGCAAATACAAGAAGAAAGTTTAAACCAGGTATAAAACATAAATTTGAAATTGATTTTGAAACAACAAAACGTATGCAACCAAATAAAGAATGGTCGCATTTAGGTGTTTTAGATATTGTGAAGTTAAATGATGATAAAAAAGAAGCCTTACAACAAGAATTAGACGAATTAGAAATGATTAGAAAAGGTGAAATTTTAGAGGGTCAAATTCCTATATTCAAACGCTTTGAACAAGCGAAAGAACAAGAAAAATCAGAAATAACTGAAGTGATCAAAAGTGATGAAGAAATTGAAGTTGTTGAAGATAACGCTATTGAAGAAACTGAACAGTTACCGTTAGAACTTATTAATTCAAATTTAGAAGTTGATCAGCAAGTAGAACATGACAGACAGCAAGAAAGTAATAAAGTTAGAAAAGTTAGGGTCAACGAACAGGGGTTGTTTAATTTATCAGATTTCATTGATTTAGATGAACAAACAGTTCAAGCGCAAGAAAAGTCACAAGAACTAGAAGAACCATTAAATGAATCGAATGAAATAGACGAACCTGAACAAGATATAAGTGATTCAATTAAAGAAAATGAATCAGAACGATCAAATGATGAAGTTATAGAGAACTCTACGAATAAAAAATCTCGACGACGAAAAATCAAAGATATACGTTAATATATTTTGTTTGGTTGTGGCTCCTGGAATGTCTATAAAAAAATGACAGGGGTTGTTCGAATGGCACATATAACATTAAATGATGAAGATGTGAACGTTCTATTAAACGTTCATGATTATACGTTTATAGATTTAGACATGGCAGAAAAATATTTTTATAGTTCATATAATAATGTAGGTAGAAAGCTGAATAGTCTTATAGATGGTGGATATTTGGAAAGTTATAATGGTTTGTTTGCTAAAAATCATAGACCTAAAAAAATATACACTTTGACAGCTAAAGGCTCAAAAATGGTAGAAGAACTACAGGGGTATTCAAACTTTACAACAATGAGAAAACTACCTATTAACTATCTACATACTATAAATGTAGCGCGTACTGTATTAGCTTTTAAAGATGCAGGCGACAAGTTAAGCGACAAAATGAAAGTTAAAGAATTTGAAAATGAAAAATCAGCCTTCTTTCAATATGGTACAAGTAAAGCCGAAGTGATAAGACCTGATGGCATGTTCGTAATCGGTTTTGAAGATAGTGAAGATGAAAATATAGGCGTTTTATTAGAAATGGAAAACACAAAAACTAAACGATCTATCTTAAAAGGCAAAATGAAAAGGTATAGTGAATTTTTTAACGATCAGGCAATTCAAGATAGATATCAAGATAAATTATCAATGTATACAGAAGTTAGAGATTGGATTGTATTATTTGTAGGCGCTGATTCAGATTTAGAAATTTATACAAAGAATTTATTGTTAAGAGAAAAACCTAAAGATAATCAGAAAACGAATGATCGACCTGGTATTGAATTCCCGACTTTACTTTCAAACCTAGAATATATTGAAAATGATGCTTATGCTGATATTTATTTTGCTATGAATGAAGATGATACAAGTACAAGATTTAGTATAGATGAACACTTGTAAATCGAAAGGACTTGATAATATTGGGGCGTATATTTAGTGGAATATTTTCAGTGATTTTTGTAATAGCCTTATTTAAGTTTTTGGGTTTAGATACACAGATTATATTTACAGCAATTGAGTATTTTAAAGAAGGCGCTATTGAATTATATCAGAACTTAAAAGGTTTATTTTTGTAAAAACAATCTATATCAGTTATCTGATATTAAGTAAGAAAGGGTGACGTTTTCTTTATGAAAATACTAAAAAATAGTTTTAAAGCTATTAAGTATTATTGGAATAAAGGTGCAGTTGATAAAAAACAAAAGGACGAAGAAAAGAAAGCGAAATCTCGCAACATGCCCCCACAATATCGTTACTATAGGATAGGGAAAATTGCGTTTTGGGGCTTTCAAGTATTTCTGTTACTACTATTATTTATTGTTATTTCTAGTATCCGTGAAGGAGGTGAGGGCGACAGCGAACAAAAAGTTGAATTACCTCCACCTAATCAAGCTACAATGCAACCAGCAGTTGAATTTGGAAAAGAGTTTGTTTCTAAGTATCTAACTTTTTCATCTAAAGATGATAGCAGTGATAGATCTGAAGCTTTAAAACCATACTTGATTAAAGAATTGAATGATACAACAGGTGTAAGTGTTGATGAAGGTAAAGAATTAGAATCAGCAGTTAAAAGTGTGGATCTAAAAAAAGTTGAAGAATCAGGTAAAAACAAAGGTTTGTTGACATATAAGGCTAAAGTTGAACAAACAGAATATGTCACTAAAACAGTTGATAAAAAAGTGAAAGATGGTAAAAAAACAAAAACTGTTAAAGAAGAAGTTAGAGAACCTAAGAAAAAAGAAGTTACAAGATTTATTACAATTCCAACCCTTTACAAAAACGGCAAGTATGCAGTATATGAGTTACCTAAGTTTACAAATGTAGATGAAGATGAAACTGTAAGTTATTCAGGCAACAATAAATTACAATCAACAAATGATAATAAAGAGAAAGTGAAAGACTTTTTAAACACATTCTTTGAAGTATACGCGAGTGAATCAACAGATAAGATTGAGTATATGTTAGATAACGATGTAGATGTTACAACGTTAAACGGTAATCTTAAGTTTTCAAGAATTTCTGATCTAGAGACATTTAAATCTAAAGATGGTAAGGAAACAGTAGTTAAAACTAACGTAGAATTTAAAGATGAAATCGGTGTAACTTATGTATCAACTTATCACATTAATTTAAAAGCGAAAGACAATAGATTTATCGTATCAAAATTTGAAGAACAATAAAAAATTTAGGAGTGGTTTAATATGCCAACATTAGACGGATTTAAAACATGGTTTTTTGATCAAGCAGAAACAGCTTTTTTAATTATATTTGTATGTGCATTACTATTCGCAGCTTGGAAACGTTCTATTGCATTAGGTGTAACATTTATTGTAGTGGGTATTGTTTTAGCTATTTTCGTATTCAATCCTGCTATTATCAGTGATATTGCACAAGCATTTAGAAGTAGATTAGGTATTTAAACCAATATTTAGAAGGTGACAAATATGGCAGAAAACAAAGAAACATCAAATTTCTTTGAAAGTTATTATTTAAGTAATTTTAAAAAATACACAAGAAAAATTTATCGGTTTGGAAACGTTTCTCTACCACAACCGATAAATGCAAAAGTGTTTATCATATTTCTAGCAGTATTTTTTGCATTACTATTCTTTCGATTTATACCTTATTTAAATATCACGGTACTTTGGATACCAGACATGATTTATTTTGGTTTAATACCAGCCCTAGTTGCGTATCTATTAGCTGAATTTAGGGAAGAAGACCGTATGTTTTATCATTATTTTAGATCGTATATAAACTATCTAAGACGACAAAGAAAACATGAAGCATATCAAAAAGGACAAATTATTCAAATGAATAAGATGAAGAAAAAAAGCTAAAGATTGGGTGATTGTTATATGAAGCAAGTAACTTCTGAACTTACAAAATTTCCATTTAAACATGTTGATTCAAACTTGTTATTTACTTATACAGGCGAGGTATGGGCTTTTTATAGAATCGCTGGTTTTTCGTATGATTTAGAAGGCGACAATACAAAAATGAATGCTTTTTATAATCAAATGGACTTTTTAGAAAAAAATGTATTGGACTTACAATGGTTGGCTATTCCAAATCAATCAAATGCTACAAGCATCATCAATGAACAGATTGAAAGGTTAGCATTTAAAAAGGCTCGTCAAAAATATGAATTATTTGAAAACGGTGTGAAAATGCTAAATGCATGTAAAAAAGTATTTGAAAGAAATAGCCAAACTAAAGAAAGTAGAACCTATCAATATGTATTAGGTGTCCAACTTAACCCGAAGATGAACAAATTTAAAAAGGGTAATAGAGGGAATCAACTAATCACTAATTTTAGATCATTTATAAAAGGTTTAAATTCAGGTGTTGATTATGCTTTAGATCATTCAGGGCAAACAATATTAGATGAATTGATACAAGGATATAAGAAGCAATCTAAAAACATAGAATATAATTTATCAAGAGTATTTTCAGCAGGTAAAACAGCAAACTCAAAAGAGAATAATAATAGACCTGTATCATCTTTAAAAGATTATGAAGTAGCTTACATTGTAGAGTCAAACTATTCAGCTACACCAACAGCACGAGAAGTATTATTCAGAGATGATCTACCTTATGCAGAGGAAACGCAGATCGACCATGAAGGTACAAAATTAAAAGCCTTAAAGCTAGATAAAGAAAAATATATGTCATTACAAAGTGGTCTCATTAGAGAATATGACGAAAATACTTTATTAATTAAAAAACAAATCAACGGAAAAAATGAAACAATGTACGTACGCTGTATTGTAGCAACTAAATTTGAGGATAAAACTAAATTCCCAAGTCGAGAATGGTTTTATAGAATACAAAAACGTGTTTCATTCCCTGTAACTATCAGTATGAGAACACACTTTAAATCTAGTAATAAAACCGTGAAAGAATTATCAAACGTAGAACTTGAAATAGGGAATCAAAAAGAAGAAGCTTTTAAATCAGGACATATTATTGATAGACGAGTAACAACGAATCAAGGGAAGCTACAAACAGTTAAAGAAATGATGGAATCGCACAACTTACCATCTTATCAATTTAGTGTTGTTTATAAAATAACAGCAACTGATATTGAAACATTAGATAATAGACAAGAAGAATTACAAGAACAATTAAGGAAGTTTCAAATTGAAAGTGTCGCACCTTTGGGAGAACAGCCTAAATTATTTATGGAACAGTTACCAGGAGGACAACAATATCTTACAGATTATAAACATGAAGCTGAACCTGGTTTCTTTGCTTCAGCAATGTTTGGGGCTACAAATTCATTAGGTGACGATAAAGGCTTTCCAATCGGTACGACAACAGACGGAAAACCTGTATATATCTTACCTGAAGTGTCGGCGAAGGGTTATGACAATCAAGTTAGTAAAAGTATTGGTTTAGGAACAATGATAGCTGGTCAAACAGGTTTTGGTAAATCTGTTTTAATGAACTTTATATCATGGTGGGGTGCATTAACAGGATCTTATGTATTTATCCTAGACCCTAAAGGTGATAGAAAGAAATGGGAAAACGGTTTGCCAATGATACCTAAAGAATATATTAGAGTATGGACAGTCGGGAAGTCTAAAGATGATGTAGGTTCATTAGATCCATTTAAAGTAAATGAAAATGTAAATGAAGCTATAGAATCAGCATCTAATATATTTAATTATCTGTTAAAGGCAGAATACGGGAAACATAAAGCAAATTTACTTTCAGAAGCGATTATTCATGCTTCAGAACAAAAAGATAGATGTATGGCTCATGCCTATGAATATTTAAGAAGTATGAATGATAAGGCAAATGAACAAGAAGGTTATATGATACCTGAAAAACATAACGCTTTAACTGAATTAACTGAAGCGTTTGAGCAAATACAACGTAAAGATTTCACGTCACTTTTAATTGCACAACCAGGTCAAGAAACACAATCATTAAGCTTTGATAGACCTATCCAAGTATTAATGCTTGAAGAAATGACTTTACCTAAAAGTGATAAAGCACCTAAAGATTATACACAAGATGAACATATCGCAACTGCAATTATGTTGTCATTAGGTGGTTTCTTAAGAAAATTCATGATTACAGAATATAAAGGTGAAAGCGTTAAGAGACATAAAATCGCACTGTTTGACGAGACATCAGCACTTGAAGCCAATTCAAGTGGTTCGGCTATGCTAGATGATATTGTGCGTCAGGGTCGTTACTTCAATATGACACTACTCAAAGGGTCACAAAATGCTACCGATCATGGACGAGATGCACCTAACATGTCAATGAAATTTAGTTTTAGACAAAAAACAGATGAAGAAGCTGAAACAATGCTTAAAACACTTAATTTAGAACCAACACCTACGAATATAACGAAAATAATGAATTTAGGACAGGGTACGTGCTTATTCCAGGATATAAACGGAAGAACAGATACTTTAAAAGTCGACTTATTATTTAAAGACGTATTTGATGCGTTCCAAACAGATACATCATCAGAAGAAGAACGAGAATTTGAACGTAAATTAAGTAAAGCAGGTGCTAACTAATGAAAAAATTGAGTTTTGTCTTATTGGCAATGCTGGTAATTGTATTATCAGCATGTGCTGATAATACAAAGAAAAACGAAGGTTCTAAAAAAGAAGAAAATAAGCTACTTGAAACTACAAAAAATAAAGAAGCTGATGAAGTAGCGCAAAGAGTTTTATCATCAAATCTAAAGGACGATACAAAATCGCTAATTGATGATTTTAATGATGAAGCAATTGAGGATATCTGTGATAGTGAATACAATATGCAAAGTTGTAATAGACAGGTAATAGAAGAAGATAATTTAAACCCAGTTGATCCAACTGGTGAATATCAAACAATATTAGCGCAATATGATAAAAACAAAGCTTCTTATATCGCTACTTATAATGGTGATTATGTAGAAGTAACTGATAAATCAGCGTTTACAAAAATAGCTGATACTGATTTATATTTGATTCAATTTTCTATAGAAAAAGATGAAGGTGAATATAAAGTATCTAGTTACTATGATTGGAAAGAGTCTGAATCAGTTATGAAAAACTTTAAAGATAAAAAGAATGTATATGAATTAAAAGGTAATTACTCTGATCTATTTGAGGAGTGAGAAAATGAATAAGATTTTTAAGGTATTTTTGTTACTTCTCATATTAAATTTATCATTACCTTTGAATGAAATAGCTAACGCTGATGAACCTGATGATGCAGTAGTAACGAATGGTCAAGATGCTGAAGCTGGTCAAGATCAAGGGTTAAAGATTGAGTCTAAAAAAATGGGTAAGTACAAAAATGATAATCCTAAATATTCAATTGAAACGTTAACATATGATGATATTAAGAAAATGCAAGATGCAGAAAAAGAGAAAAAAGAAAAAGACAAAGGTTTTAAAGAAAAATTTGCCAGTGGTATAGGTAGTATTGTAAATGTAGTGCCTAATTCATTGGACGGCGTTAAAGACGATACGAGCCGAGCAATTAAAAATCAAGGGTTGTTCGTAATGTCAAAAGCATCTAATGGCTTGATGCAATGGAATGTAATTGCTACTAATTTTACTTTGAATTTGTTTGCATGGTCTAATGATGCCCCTTTATTTAACTATATTATATCTGGTGTAGAAGATAAGATAGGTCAAATTGCTGGTATAGATAGCGGTGGTCTTACGGGTGACGGTCTGTTTGGTCAATTTTTAACCTTAATTTTAGGGTGTGTAGTTGTTGTATGTATGTACTTAGCATTCCTTAAACATGCCCCTATAGAAGCTTTAAAAGGACTATTACAAACGGTTATAGTATTAACTATAGCATTGCTTTTAGTTGCTAATATGGGCAGTTATTTAAGAGGTGTTAATACTATAACAACGGGTGTTATGGACGAATTAGTTTCGTTTGGTGCTGGTGTTGAAGGTGAAGCAGATATGGACTCTACAGAGGACGTATTGCATAGAGCGATGGTGTATACACCTTATGTCAATATGATGTTTGGCACTGATGACGATTCAGTCGTATCACAAGAACGTGTTAAGAACCTTATGACGACAGATAGTGCAAAAGAAAGAAAAAAGTTATTGAAGGAAGAATATAATAAAGGTAACGATATGGTTCACCCTGACAGTGTATCCACTCAAATACTGTACGGAATTATAACCGTGATAGGTAATAGTGTTTTAGGGACGGTTGTACTTGTCATTGCTGGTGCATTTCTTGTATTTCAATTATTAATTGTGATATGGGCTTTTATTGCCCCGTTTGCGCTACTATGGGCTTGTCTACCTGGTCAATTCCCAGTTGCTTATAAATATCTAGGAAAACTTTTTGAACCATTTCTTTATAAATTAGGTTTAGGAATTTTAGTAATGGTTCTAGGTATTTTAATCGGTGTAATAGCAAGTATTAATGTTATAGATGGCATTGTAGGTTATTGTTTGCAACTATTCCTGATTTTCTTAGTATTCATAGTGTTGTTCTTATTAAGACATAAAATTATGTCCGTATTTACAGTTACTAATGAGGGTAGAATGTTGAAGCAATTGATTAATTCAAATGATTATATACCACAAACATTAGGTGCTGGTGCAAATGCAGTTACAAATAACATACCAGGCGTTAATGCAGTGACTGGCGCTATAGGTGGTGGTGTTGTATATTCAGCTTCACAATTAGGCTCTATGATGGGACAAGACGAATATGAACCAGTAGAAAGAAAAGAAGTACAGTCTGAAATGCCACAATTAAATGATTATATGGGTGAAGAAAAATCAAGCCCTGAATATGACACTACACCATTAAAAGCTACAGGTAATATAGGTTATTCAGGAAATAATAATTATGATGAAGTTGAACAAGATACTAATAATGATCAATTAGAAAGTATATCAGATCATATAGAAGATACTGAAGATATTGAAGGTATAAAAGGATCTAATGAACGTATACCTACTGAAATTAGGACAAACGGTTCTGAATCAGAAGGAAACAGTATAGATAATAAATCTACTGATGATTTACCAAGCCTTAATGAATATATAGATGATGAAGGTGATTCTACTGAACATTTAGCATCAATAGATAAAATTGATTCTATGGATCGTGAATCACTAGATGATGAATTATCAGGTCAAAAAGGTAGCTTAAAAGAACATGCAGAAAATGAAATGATTTCAGGCGCTACAGGTTTAGATGCAGGAAAACTCAAAGACTTACAAGCTGATTATAATGAACATTTTCAAGATGATGCATTTCATAGAAAGTTACGTGAAACAGCCGACACTGATTATGAAAATAAAGGTTACGGTCACGGTGACAAAGAAGAAACTATTGAAGAAATTGAACGTAATGAAGATGATTCTTTTGAAAAAATCAATCGTGATGAAGATCGTTTAGATGATGAAAATGAAGAAAAATAACAAGATGCTAGGAGTGGGCTTATGAAATCTAAAAACAAGAAGTATGCATTTGCTGGTTTAGGTTGTTTTCTCATAATACCCTTCCTAGTTTTTCTTCTTTTAATAGCTGGTATACTTGGATCTTTAGGTATAGGTGGTTTATATGAATCAACCAGGAAAGAAGAAGAATCAGGATCTAGTGAATCATATTGTATAGGTGGAAATGTTTCTAAAAACAAAATCGAATCATTTTTTGAAGAAAACGCTAAAGGTGGAGGTCTTGAAGGTAAAGGGGACTATATTGTGAAAAGCGCTAAAAAACACAAGATAGATCCTCAAATCTTCATGGCAATTATTATCCATGAAACAGGTTACGGAAAATCAGAAGCAGTTAAAACACATAATAATGTAGCTGGTATGATGGGATCTGGTGATTTATTTAAGTTTGATACTATTGAAGATGGTATAGATGCAGCAGCTAAAAACTTAAATGATTTATACTTTTCTAAAGGTTTGACTACAGTAGACAAAATACAGAAAAAGTATGCCCCAATAGGTGCAACAAATGATCCAACTGATTTAAATTCAAATTGGGCGCCTACTATTAAGAAATTAATTAAGAACTTGAATGATGGATCATCATCAAAAGCGAAATGTAAAAAATCAGGTGGCGAATTTAACGATTCAGGCAAAGACTATAAAGGTAAAATACCGAGTTGGTCAAATAGCAACCCTGGAAAAATGAATCTATACGATGTAGGTCAATGTACGTGGTACGCGTACGGTATACGTCAGAAAATGGGTAAACCAGTTTCTACACTATGGCATGATGCTCATAAATGGAATGAGCGTGCAAAAGCAGAAGGTTATAAAGTTGGAAGCAAACCTAAAAAAGGCGCGCTATGGATAGCAGAACAGGGCGCTGGTGGACATTCAAATGTAACAGGTCATGTTGGTGTTGTAATAGATGTTAAAAGCGATACAGAGTTTGTTGTGACTGAAATGAATGGTAAAGGTATACCATATCAAATTGATGAAAGAACTGTAAAAATGACTGATGGATATAGCTTTATTTATTAAAGGGGTGCTAAAAATTGACTAAAAAAATATTGTTAGGAATCGTTGTAGTAATTGTTTTAGGCTATATTTCAATTAATATGTATAGCCAGTACCAGCAAACAATTAAATATGGTAAAACAGCAGATAAGTATGAAGAAGATCTACAAGCAAAGAATAATAAAATTGATACTATGCAAAAAGATTTAGAAGATAAAGAATCGTTGATTGATCGACAGAGTAAAGAGGTTATAGCGAAAGAAGAACAAGAAATCAGAAAGAAAACAGATGAATTTGTAAGAGTATTATTAAAGCAAAAACCGAAAACAAGTTTTTTAGATAAAAAAGATAAACTTAAACCATTAGTAACTGAAAGTTATTACAAAGAATTATTTAGTGATAAAACATCACAAAGATATAATTTATATGTTGAGTCAGAAGTACAAGACTTGCGCGTTTATATTGATGAATTTAAACCTGAAAAAGATAAATACAGTGTGTTTGTAGAATTTAATGAATTACAAAATGATGTTGAAGATGATAGCGAAGAAATAGACCGTAAAGGTTCAGCAAAAGTAGATTTAGAACGTAAAAAAGGTGAATGGTTTGTAAGTGGTTATCAACGTTTTACATTAGAAAGTACAGCGCCTTAAAAACTTATCTATATTGAAGGAGTGTTATTATGAATCGATACTCAAAAAATCAACAACAAAAAATGAAAGTAGATTTTTTTTCAGAAATTAATCTTAAAAACTTTATATTGAAATTGATATTAACAGCTTTAATAATGAATTTAACTGCAAGTTTAAGTAATCAAATAGATATTAGTTCGAATGTAATTTCAAATATTATATTAGAGTTAATATTGGTGTTCTTTTCAGTATTTATAATACTACTATTGTTTATTAAAGAGTTTAAATTGATTAAAAAGATAGAGAAAGAAGTTAAAATATCACGATAGTTAATGATAGAGGTAGCCAATAGGTTACCTCTTTTTTTATAATTTATTACTAAAAAACTTTACATGTTTACGAAAACGTGATATATTATATTTAACGAAAGGAGGTAAGCAATGGTAGGTATCGCATTAAGCATTGTTGCACTAGGTTTTATGGCAATGATATACAGTTTGATTATTTGGTTTCAAAAGCCTTCAGAAAGAAAGGGGGAAAAATAGAATGGATATTAGGAATGTAGATAGTATGTATTTTAGGGACATACTGAATGATCAGGTAGTTTTATTTCAATGTAAAACGACTAAAGAAGTACATTGTTGGAAAGCAGGACTTTATATTGGAATGATAAAAAAAGCTTATATAAGTAAGTATAAAAAACCATTAGAAGATTTGAAAAACAGAATATTAACAGATCATGTATTTTTAGATAAAGCTATTGAAGTCTAGCATATAAAAAACTGGTGGAATACTCTCAATATTCCACCTCCTTAAAACTAATATAGGAGTGATTAAAATGAATGATAGAGTTAAGAGTGTAAAGTTTGAAGCGCATGGATCAGAATTTATATTTAGATTAGGTAAGACGTGCTGGGGTGATGAAGGAATAGCAGTATATCAAGATGGTTACTACATTGGCTTAATTGATGTTTTAATGTCTGATGATTATAAAGACCCTTTAGAATCTGTAGCAAGAAGATTTAAAAAAGACGTATCACTTCTTGATGAAGTGTACGCCTAGCATATAAAAAACTGGTGGAATACTCTCAATATTCCACCTCCTATTATAACATTTTTAGCATATAGAATGATACCTACCAAGCTTGCCAAACTATATAGGAGGTTTTAATCATGATAAAATCTATTGAATTTGAAAAGAATGGTCAACATTATGATTTAAGACTACAAGATATACCAGGTAAAACATTAAAAGTACGTGTTTATGTAAATTACATGTTTAAAGGCATATTAGAAAAGCAAAACAATGAAACAGATCAAAACTTGCTATTGAGTAAATATGAAATGATTATCAATTCACCTCAAAAGGAGGGGATCATATGATTCATTACCATACTGAAGAAGGACTAGAAAAGTTACAACAAGTTATTGATAAATTTATGATCGAAAAAGGGATAGGTAAAACAAAAGTAATTGATGAAAAATCAATGATAATACTAGGATCAGCAAAAAAAGAAAAAAACGGTTATACGCAATTTTCATCAGTCATTTTAAATGTACGTGATCTAGTAATTCATAAAGATATTTTTAGTGTAAAACATGATGTTGTTAAATCAAAACCGTTTAATTCTGTTGAGGAACTGGCAACATATCTTGAAAATATAACTTATGATGATTTAGTAGATTTTGAAGTGTTGGATAGTTAAATGAAATACAAAGTCGATAGAGAACAAGAAATTAAAGATATGTTGATCCAGTCTATACTATTAATTGATCCTATTCATTATTCAGAAAAAGCATTAGAAAATAAAAGCCTGGAAGAAATACAAGAAGCTTTTAATTTAGCAAGAAAGCAACAACTGGAGGAGTGATAAAGATGTTAGATACATTGTTTGAAGTACGTGGTAACAAGTATATGTTCTCAAAGATTGTAAACCTTTGGGGTGACGAAGAAATTAGTTTATATGAAAATGGTGAAATTCTAGGCTATTTAAAGACAGAAAAATACAGTGTAGAAGAAGCTGAAAAAGAAATATTAGACAATGAAAACTTTAAAGAAAGCGACTTAATAATATAAGTTACACAGTGGGCTTTACTGTTATGATTAAATAAAAAAAGCAATCACGAAATGTGATTGCTTAGATGGAATAACAGATCGCTATTCACATCATAAAGGTGATTTAATTATAACATAAAGCGAGGGAATTAATATGGAATTTAATCAAATCAAGAAAATATTAGAACATGACAAAACAAGCTATGTCACAAAAGGGGGACTAGAAATGGCTATTAATGAAGAACTAGGCTTATATATATCAAAAAATGACGGTGTATTTGCAGTAAATCAATTAGAAAATAATGATATAGATTTTATTGAATCAAGTGATAATTATGTTGAGTTAATCGGTATTAAAGAAGTTAGCGAATTAACGAATACTGGTAGAATGACGATTAAATACAGAATCGAAAACAACGTATTCAAAAAGATGCCTAAACCATTTTTTGTATTAAGACAAAGTAGAGGTGACTCTCATTTTTGGTTAAGGTCTCAATTTGAAGATAAAAAGGAGTAGTTAAATGAAAACGGTCAAAATTCTATTATCTATAATACTTACCACTATTATTTTAGCTGGTTGTGATATAGGTGAAGCTATAAAAGATGAAGCAACAAAAGAATTAAAGACACAGTCAAAAAAAGCATTAGAAGATTTGAAAAATGAAACCTTTAGTAAATCGACACCAAAAATTAAGAATAGTAATGACGATTTAGCGCTGATTAATGCTGAAACTAATGACGAAAATTACGCGTTTATTAATGATAATAAAACATCATTATCAAAAGCAGATCAGGAACTCATTAATAAAAAGGGTAATTCTGAATTTTGGGCGTTATATTCTGATTTAGACCAATTAGGACGAGGTGGAAAAGTTACAGCCTTAGTTACACATCAAGCAGTATTAAATAATTCATCTAGCGCTAAAGAGAGACCTCAATTTGATTCAACTGTACGTTTAGCTGGTGAATATAAAGACGGTACCTATGACCCTATAAAGCAAACCTGGAAAGGTACACAATCAAATAATCAAATCTTACAACTGGAGGGATATAGAGGGTATATCTATAATAAATCACATTCTCTTGCCTGGTCATTAGGTGGCGATATGGAAACCCACAACCTAACTTTAGGAACTAGAGCGCAAAATGTAGGTTCAAATAGAGCATCTGATGGTGGTGGAATGGGATATCCTGAAACACAGGTAAGAAACGCAATATATGATAAACCTGAAACTAATGTATTTTATGAAGTTACACCTGTTTATAAAGGTGATGAATTGCTACCTAGAGGGTCGCATGTTCGAGCCTATTCAATCAATGACAATGGGAAAACCGTAAACTTGAATGTATGGATAGCCAATAAACAAAAAGGCGTAACAATCAATTATAGTAACGGTACATATACCACAACCTAGATGTCGCAGGTCGTACCGCTTCACCTCTACCGCTTCATAATTTAAAGTAAAAAGAATACTATTATAAGCTTTTTCAATCGTTCATTAAAATCTTGACGTCACCTAAAAAATATCATTGGTTGACTTGTCCGATTTAAAATTTTTTTCAGTTACGTCCATCAAGAAAACCACTTGATGACCTCACCGAAAAATTTTAAACCGACCAACCCAACCAATGATATTTTTAGCTTCCTTACAAGATTTTAATGAACGATTGAAAAAGCTTTTTTAAACCCCTAAAATAGTAATTTATTACTAAAAAACTTTACAAGTCTACTAAAATTTGATATACTTGTTAGTAAGAAAGGAGGTAACAGGTCGCAAAACGCTAATTTATCAAGCGTTTAAACATCATAAAGGGAGTTTTTTATATGGCAAATGTTTGTTTTTATCACATCAGTTATATTAGTGGCGATAAATCGGCAATGAAAGAATTGGCACTATATTTCAAAGGTGAAAAAGAAAAAAAGCTAGGTGGGGTACGTACAGATGAAACGTATTTCGATGAAAAAGATTTGTGGATAGATGGAGGTTGTAAATGGTCTGCAACAACTAGCATGCTAAAAGAAGGCTATTACACAAGATACACAGATACAGATTTAACTAATCTTGAATTACTAACAAAAGAATTAGGGTTAAAAATCAGATTAGTAGCAAATGAAAGTGGTTGTTTTGTAAAAGAAGATTATACGATAGATAACGGAATTGTTTACGATAATACAATGTTATAAAGGGGTTAGAAAAATGAGAGAAAACTATATAATGAATTTTGTAAAATTTACGGCATCTTATGAGGTAACAGAAGTTGAAAAATTTGAAGTATCAAGTCCAGAGGACGTTAAAACACTTTTAAATGATTTGTTTGATATTGGATTTTTACACACAGAGCATTTTGTTATGATTGGTTTAGATAGTCGTAATGTTGTAACTTGCGTTCACACAGTCCATATTGGAGGACTAATGGCTTCAATTGTTGATATTAGGGCATCATTTTTTGCAGCAATACACAATAATTGTGCAAGTGTGATTTTCGCACACAATCACCCGTCACAATCAAATGCAATACCAAGTAATGCAGATATAACGACAAGTAAAAAATTAAGTCTAAGTGGTAGCATATTAGGAATTGAAGTTCTTGATAGTGTTATCGTTTCAGGAAATGATTATTATAGTATGGCAACAGAGGGGCATTTAGAAGTAAGCGAAGATATAACAGAAATAATAGAAAACTTGTAAAGTCCAAGACCTCGAGAAATCGGGGTCGCCGGCTCGTCCGGTTTTAAATTTTTTTTCAGTTTCGCCTATCAAGAAAACCACTTGATAACCTCACCGAAAAATTTAAAACCGACCTCGCAATAAAGCGTTAGGGCGTGAGACCTCGTCCGATAAATATATCATTCAGTTTCGTCCATCAAGAAAATCACTTGATGAACTCATCGAATGATATATTTATCGACCTCACCCTCACGCCCTAACGCTTATACACACAATATAAGGAGTAGATATATATGAATAGAAAAAGAAAAAATGTGAATGTAACGGAATTAAAAGAATTAGGAATTGCGAATAATAGAGGTGTAATTGACTATAAAAAATATAGTAAGTTTAAAACAATGCAAAGAAGTTTAGGCTATAACGTCAGACTAAATTTAGATGAAGAACACACAGAAGAAGGGCGTTTAGTTTTAGACAATGAACCTACTAAATATGGTGACAAGCTACACACACATAAAATAAACATTATTGAGTAAATCAAATATAATATAATTTAAGAAGGTGATAACCTTATATTAGGAAAGAAGGGATATTATGACGATGTTTATATTTATAATCATGTTAATTATATTCATCATGATATTGTTTAATATAAAGCGAAAACAACAGATTCTACAATACGTTGACGATATGCGAAACACCTCACTTAAAACCGTTACTATAAGAAATATTAACCATATACTTAAAAATCGTAGAAATAATTTTGTGTTGGTGTATACTTTTGGGAAAATTGAATTATTACCAGGTCAAATAGTATTTGTCCGATCTGGTGAAAGAGAGGGTATATCTATACCTCAAGCAAAAGTAAATATTAGATATAAAAAGTTTGGTTTTATCCCTTTATATCCTATTAAAATTAAAGATAAAGATTTGATGAACTTCTATCAAAGAGAATTAAAGATTTATATTACTAAAGAGCGTTTTAAATCATTGCAAATTTAATTTTTTAAAGCAAATCGTTATTCATGAACTACCGAACTACAATTTGATGCTTATTAAAAGGGGGATTGAATGTGAATATTATTGAAAATATATTTTTTGCAGTCGGGGTATTAATTTTATTTGTTTCTATAGCATACATAATATTAGCTTTCATTATAGATATAGTTATAGATTCAAAAAAAGTAAGAGGTCAGAGATTAGTTCATACAAATGCAGATGACACTCGACAACATGAAATTAAATACAATATTTCACCGAAATTATTGAATTTAAATAAACAACTTAATGAAAAAAGTATATTTGCTAAAATAGGGTTATTCATTGGCATAGGTCTGGTAGGTGTACACATAGGAAAAATAGCAATTTCAGGAATTAGTGAACTACTTTTGAATATATAAAATCATTTAAAAAGGTTAAGATAAATTATAATTTTTATAATGAAGTAAAGGAGTGTTTTGATGTTTGATGATTTATTGGCTTTTCTAGGTAATTTCTTTTTTATGATAGGTAATATTGTTATGGGCTTCACTTTAGTTATAGGGTTGGTATTTGGAATTTTGCTTGGGTTAGAAACAAAGTTTGGTTTTTTAGATACCAGCGCATATACACTTGTAAGGTTGTCTAAAAAGCTAGGTTTATTTGCTTTAATAGGAATAGTAGTAGGAATTGTTTTTTATATACTTGGTTTAGTAATAACATCAAATCAAATGAGTCTTTGATATGTAAAGATTATAGCAAGCTATGTATTGTGTTAATAAGCATACAATAAAACAAAAGGGGGAAAGAAAATTGAAAATAGTAAATACTCTTTTTTTGAATTTTATATATAGTATGACAATAGTAGTTATAATCACAGGTCTGATAATGTACAATGGGAATTACTTTCAGAATGTAATATTAGCTGATTATAGGTTGTCATATTATGTAGCGATTACAATTTTTCTTTTCTTAATTTTACCTTTTTCTAATATCATACTATTTAAATATCTATATAATAATGAAAAGATTCAACAATTTTTAAAAAGATTATCAGATAAACTATACAAATAAAAATTATAAGCATAACAAAGGAGTAATTTATATGAGAAATAGACGGTCTAAAAAACTGTTATTAAGTATGGTATTAATGGTAGTTGGTCTATCACTCACAATTCTAAATATAAAAAATGACCCTAGTATTATGCTTGCTATCGGTATGATACTAGCTGTTGTGGGTCTTGTTTTATCAATGCGTGAAGTATATAAAAAAGAACGCTTAGATTTAATAGATGATATCAACGTTTCATTACTGGAACTAGGCTACACAAAGGAACAAATTAAAGATAAAGAAATGTCTTTATATCAATCTGATATCGATGATATAAAAGCTTTAAAATCAAAAGTAGATTTAAAAGTAAAACAAAAAAGAGAAGATGATTTTTTCAATACAACAGAACGTTCATAATGTATATGATATACAATTCAACTTCCTCTAATGACCATTATGTAAACTAAATTAAAACGCCAAATGCCTTTAAATTAGGCTTTAGCGTTTTTTATTTGGTTTTTGAGTATACATAAAATATACAGGCTATATTTATCAATACTTTGACCATTTTCAAGACTTTCATAAATTGTATTTTTATTCATATAATTTATAGAGTATATTTGTTTAATTGTTCTCACGAATTATAATTTTACTGTTATAATAACTAAATACCATCGGATATATAACCTCTTATAAGGCACAGTAAGAGTAATAGAAAAATTTATAGCGAAGAGAGTTGTCTAAACATGTCAGATAAAGTATTGTCAGTTGAAAAATCAGAAAATTTTGAAAAACAATTTAAAAATTTAGTAAGTGGTACAGTTGATGTTATTCCACAGAATGAGTTTAGGGATAAACTTATAAATTCTGTGGCTAGTGAAAAACCATTGAAAATTAAATTGGGGCTTGATCCAACTGCTCCAGATATACATTTAGGTCATACAGTAGTCTTAAACAAATTAAGGCAGTTTCAAGATTATGGACATACTATTCAGATTGTTATTGGAGATTTTACAGCTAGAATTGGTGACCCTACAGGTAAGTCTGAAGCACGCGTACAACTAGACGAAAAAGAAGTGAAGAAAAATGCTAAAACATATTTTGATCAGTTTAGAAAAGTATTGAATATGGATAAAGTACAAGTGTTTTATAATGCTGAATGGTTTTCTAAATTGAACTTTGAAGAATCTATAAGTCTTTCCTCAAAAATTACAGTAGCTAGATTACTTGAAAGAAATGATTTTGAAAATAGATACCGTAATAATCTACCAATATCATTACACGAATTTTTTTATCCATTAATGCAAGGCTATGATTCAGTTGTTTTAGAAAGCGACATTGAAATTGGTGGCACTGATCAGCATTTCAATTTGTTAATGGGTAGACATTTACAAGAATCTTACCAAAAATCTAAACAAGTAATATTAACATTACCTTTGTTAGAAGGTTTAGATGGTGTAGAAAAAATGTCAAAATCTAAAGGGAATTATATTTCTTTAGAAGATACGCCAACTAATATGTTTGGCAAATTGATGTCTATACCTGACGAATTAATTGTTAAATATTTTAAATTATTAACACCTATAGATATAGATAAAATAAATGAAATAGAATTAGGTTTACAAAAGCAAACACTGCACCCTAAAGAATGTAAAATGAATTTAGCAGAGACTATAGTTTCAATCTACTACAATAATGAAATTGCTAAAGATACATATAAAGAATTCAATAATATATTCAAAAAAAATCTTGTACCTGAAGATATACCTGAATACAGTTGGACAGGCAATAGAGCTATTAATATTGTAGAATTGGTATACCAATTAAATTTGTTGCCATCAAAAACCCAAATTAGAAATATGATTGATAATAATGGTATTAAAGTTAATTCAGTAAAGATTGATAATGTTAATCAGATTATACAAATTAAAAATAATATGATTATACAAATTGGGAAAAGAAAGTTCATTAAGTTAATTACTGATTAACATGACATGACATATCATAGGTGTTATAATATGTTTATAAAAGTAATAGTCATAGATAAACACCAAACCCCCTTACTATGTGGCGTAGTAAGGGGGTTTTATAGTGCTGGCTGATCTGATGTCACCTATTTTTTTCTACGATTCTCCAGCCAATGAGAAAAGTACGCGATTGCACAACCACAAATAATGGGTGCAATGATATGAATAAAAGTAATAGTCACTATAAACACCTCCCCTCTATGACAGATTGCGCCATAGAGATAGGCGACTTTATAAGTATATCATCAAGTGAAATAACGCAAAACTCAAACGATAAAATACACCTTAAACTTGCGTTTAAGTGTGTTTTTTATTATACTTTTATCGAACATACGTTCGTATTTTAGAGGGTGAATTGAGGTGCTTATCATGTATGATTACCGTGTTTGCACAGAAAGGGATATATTATGTATTGATCTTAAAAGTTTTTTTGCTTCAGTATCTTGTATTGAAAAAGGGTTAGATCCAATGACAACTAAATTAGCTGTGGTAGGTGATACAAAACGACCAGGTTCAGTTGTGCTTGCTTCTACACCACCACTAAAAAAACTAGGTATCAAAACAGGCAGTCGATTGTATGAAATACCACAACGCAATGACATATTTATTATTAACCCTTCTATGAAAAAGTACATTTCAATCTCAACGCAGATCAGCAAAATAGCTTTAAACTTTGTTGCACCTGAAGATTTTTGGCAGTATTCAATTGACGAGCACTTTTTGGATATTACAAATTCCTATAAATTATTTTGTGAAACACCTTACGAGTTTGCGCACCTAATTCAAAATGAAATTTACGAACAAACACAGATATTCAGTACAATAGGAATCGGATCTAATATGTTGTTATCAAAGCTATCAATGGACTTAGAAGCTAAAAAAACAAGTGAAGGTATAGCAGAATGGCGATATGAAGATATTCCAGGTAAGCTATGGCATATTGAACCCTTAACAAAAATGTGGGGTATTAATAAACGTACTGAAGCAAAACTAAATAAGAAGGGTATTTTTAGAATTGGCGATCTAGCTAATTATCCCGTTGAATATTTAAAAAGGGACTTCGGTATTATTGGCGTAGATCTACATTTACATGCCAATGGCATTGATGAAAGCTTTATGAGAAAGCCACATATCACAAAGAATAAATCGTTAGGGAAATCTCAAATATTAATGAGAGATTATGAATTACATGAACTTAAAACAGTATTAAGTGAACAAGTAGATGAAGTATTTTATCGCGTGAGAAATCAACAATTATATCCCACAAGAATAACCGTTAGTGTTGGCTATGCTGATGCTGGGGGTGTAAGAAAACAGTTTACTAATAAAACAGGGTATCAAAATTCTTATGTAATCATTAATCAGTTATGGTGTTATTTATCTGATCGACTTGAAAATGATAGATTATATCGAACGATAGCAATTTCATTTGGTCATTTTATACCTAATCAGATTAAGCAGTTATCTTTATTTGAAGATCCTAAACAAATTAAAGCAGAAATTATTGAAAATGAGTTAGATCCTATAAGGTTTAAATATGGAAAAGATATTGTCTTTAGAGGTTCTAGTTTGTCTAAAAGTGGTACGTTAATTTCAAATTCAAAAAAAATTGCAGGTCATCAAGCATAAACTTATATAGATGATTTGAGTATTTTTTCTTGAACATCAATTATTAATAAACAATAATCTAAAAATATTGATTTTAATTCATTTTTTGAATCTTCACTAGGTATATCAAAATAATAAGTATGACCACTTTTAGACTTTCTTATGAATGTTTTAAATTTAGGTAAAACTTGTTTTAATTTGTATATTGTGTTCTTTTCAGCATTTGAAAAGTCTTTCATTTCAAAGCTAATGTCATGTAATATATTTATGAATAAATCGATGTCATTTATAACATTATTATATTTATTATAAAACCCTGTAGTGTTGAAATCATTTACATATTCATTCAAGAAGTGAATATGTTTATTGTTTTTTAAGTCGATTGGGTGGTTTTGTTCATTATAAAGTTCATACCTCTTGTTTTTTAATATACTTAGGAACTTAATATTTTCATCAATGAAATAAAGATCAATAAATAGATGATAAATTCCGTCTAAATAAAATTTATTCATCAAAATAATGTTTTTAATTTTTTCAATATCATTTTCCTTTCTTATTTCTTCGTTTCGTCTATCTCTTTCATAAGCAATATCACCTGATTTTTTAGCACCTAAATATGCACCACCGAATGTAGCAAATAGACCTATGAATGATATTGCAATTGAGTAAGCATCTAATTTATTTGAAGAATCTATATTAGATAATAAAAAACCTAAAAATAACGATACAACCATAATAGGTAGAATTATAAGTGCAACTAAATTTAATTTCATAAAATCACCTTTTTAATTGATTATACATCACAATTTTTTAAAAAAGTAAAAAATATAGTTCTGAGATAAGCCCTCAGGCGCTTCGAGATAAAATTTTGTGGGTTGTTATGCGTAACTGTTGTCAGAATCGTCCTCATAGAAGCCGAAAAACTATAACTATGCTATTGATTTATTGATTTCACTATTAACTGTATAATTTACTCTATACTGTAAGCTATTCAATAAATCATAAGGGGTATTTTTATGTTAGAACAAGAAAAATTAAATCAATGGGAAAAAGAAGCAAAAGATTTTACACATTCCATTGCGCAGGCACTTAAATATGAACGAAAAAAGCAAGGTGTGACACAGACACAAATAGAAAGAGATTTAAATTATTCGCGTACCTGGTTATCAGCTTTAGAAAATGGTAACTATAAAGCGAGTACAATCAAACTAGAAAACTTATATATATTAAGTAAGTATTTAAATTTATCGATTGTAGATTTAATGAATAAGGTTAGCGATAAGTAATTTATTACTAAAAAACTTTACAAGTTTACTAAAAATATGTTATAGTATAATCATAGAAAAAGCGAGAGAGAATATCAGGTTTGATGATCTATTGAAATAAGGAGGGAATTTGGATATGGCAATTAAATATACGATTTCAACAAATAAAGGTGGCGAAGGTAAAAGTACATCAGTTACTAATATCGCTTCAGAAATAGCAAAGCAAGGTTATAAGACAGCTATTATAGGAATGGATGCGCAGGGCAACGAATCATTAAGTTTTGGTTATAGACCTGATGATTTCAAAGACACTATATATGATGTCTTAATGGGTGAAGCTAAAGCTGAAGATGTTATTTATAAAGTTTCAGATGTAACTGACAACTTATATATATTACCAGCCAATGATGATATGGACTATTTTACAATGGATATATTACAGGAACATGGGACGGGTGAAGAAATCTTACACGTACTTAAAAATCGATTAAAAAGTATTGAAGATCAATTTGATTATATATTTGTAGATGCCCCTCCTTCTATGGAAGTTGTGCAGATCAATATTCTAAACTATATAGATAGAATTATCGTACCTTATCACCCTAGTGTGTACTCAATGAGATCTATTCAAAGGTTTATCAATCGAGTAGAAAAAATTCAAAAGACTTCTAATCTAGGACTAAACATAGAAGGTATTTTGGTAACATTGTACAGAGAAAATACAAATCTTCATAAAATTAATTTATTAGATTTATATAAATTTGCCCAGCAACGTAAAATTGATGTCTTTGAAGAAAAAATACCTCATACTATTAAAGTTGGTGAAGCACCATTAATGTATAGACAACCAGCAGTTTTAGTTGATGAATACAAACATTTAGATGCTGTTAAAAACTATAAAGAAATCGCAAAAAAAATTATAGAAATAGATCATAAGCAATAACTAATATAGACACTCTATATATATAGTATATATAGAGTATATATTTTAACTATATAGAATATATATATGTACATATATATATTGATGTATATGTATCATTTGTGATACAATTAAGTCAATAACTGGATAATGGAGGTCGTTCAATATGGCTAGAGATGATAGAGTTCAAAATCGTATGAGTTTTGAAGATACTTTAGGAAAAAGATCTAATGATAGTGAAAATAATGACTTTAAAGAATCAAATGTTGCTAGTACGGTAAACCATGAATCTAACACAGAAGAACATAAAAGCGTTGAGAATGTAGTTAATAATTCGCCTAAAAATGATGTTGAATATAAAGGTGAATTGGCAAGTGTTTTAAACAGAGAAGAAACAGAGAAGAAATATAAAGGCTGGAATATTAAAGTTAGTTCAATTAAACGCTTGAGAGAATTATGTAAGGATCAGCCAAAAGGTGCTGAAACAAACCTAGTTAACTTAATATTAGAAAATGCTTTAGATAACATTGAGAGCAAAGGCAAGCTATAAAGAAAAAAGGTGGCATACACGAAGTATCCACCTTTTATTAATATTCTTATATAATTAGTTGTAAGCGCATTTAAATAGCGTTATAATGATTGTAATAAAAAAATAAAAGAAGCTAGAAATGTTTTGAAGGTGCTGGAAACACCTGACAAACTAACGATACGTTACTAACCTAACGTATAGACCACTTCTAACCTCTTTGATTAACTATAATTATAACACGTATTGTAATTATAGTTAATCAAAAAGATAGAATTAATCTATAAACCAGGTAACGTTATCGTTGCCTGGTTTTTTGTTTATTAAGAAATATTGCTTTAAATCAGTGTTTTCGGTAGTATTTAAAGAGTAATAAGAAAACTCGCCCATATGGACGAGTTCACAAATTATTTAAAATTCCCGTTTTAAATTCATAGTTGAAATACGATAAACATATCTTACTGTCAATAAGATATTTTCTGTCAGCTAACTGTCAATTAGCTGTTTGCACAAATCATACTGTCAATATGATTCGTACGACCCACAACTCAATAAGAAGCAAACACAACTCAATAAAAAGTAGCAACAACTTAATAAGAAGAAGCTATTTATTAAGAAGGAATTCACTTTATTTAATTGTAGTAAACACAACTTAATAACCAAGTAACAACTTAATAAGAAGTAACAACATAATAGGAAGTTACAACAACTTAATAAGAAGATTGCTATTTGATTTAAGGTGTTTGTCTATTCAGTAGACAATACACCTATGATTATATAGCAGACGTTTACAAAAGTAAACAAATTAATATATATAAGTCCATATATAGAGTATATATTCAACATATATATTGTATATATAGACGATATATATATAAGTAAACAAATTTCTTCTTATTATGTTGTGAAACAAACACATTTTAAGGAGGAATTTTTTATGTTTAATCCAAGTAAAACTATAGATTTAGATAAAATATATGATTTTATTATGCATGGAAGCATAGAAAAATATAAATATAACCAGTCAAAATATAGTAAATTAGAGCGTAATAATTGGAAAGCGACACGACCTGCAAACTATAGATCAGGTAGAGTTGCAGTAACTAATAGTAAAGAAATGATGGTAGCTGGTAAAGGTCATGTGGTAAGTTCTGAAGAAACACTTGTAAATGGTGCTGATAATTACACACATTGGACACCAAACCCTTATCATTCATTAAAACTAGATAGAGATACAGGTTCATTATGTAAGCGTACAAAAGAGAATGTTAAACAAATTAATACATTTGTAATCGATATAGACAAAGATTATGAATTTGCTGAATTAGTTTTTCAATTATCAATTTGGAGTTGTACAAATAATACACAAAACTTTATGCCTAATATGTATGTGAAAACGCCTAGAGGTTGGCATTTGTACTTTATATTAGATACGCCATTCTATCCTTCTAAAACCAATAAGAAAGCTTTGAACGTAGCTGAAAGTATTCACCAGTCATTAATACATTCATTAAATCAAAGCGAATATTTAACTGTCGATAAACATTGTGTATCAACGGGCTTCTTTAGATTGCCTAATACTAACAATGTTAGACATTTTGAAAATAGATACATTTCAAGTAGTGAATTAATGAAATGGAGTAAAGAATATTCAAAGAATAATGATTTAAAATTTAATGGTTTAAAGTCTGTTTTAGGCGTTGTGAACAGTAATAACACGCCTGATTGGGTTAATTTCTTAATGAATGAAGCTGATATAACTTCAGTAGGCTATGGTATTGGTAGAAACAATACTGTATTCACTCTTGCGCTATATTATAAATCAATTGGTGATACTGCTGATCAAACGCAAGCAATATTAGAACCTTTAAATAGTCGTTTCGCTAAACCTTTATCAAATAATGAATTTAGTAAAACAATTAGAAGTGCATTTAGAGGTAATTATAAAGCGCCTAGTAGGTTTCACGTTGAAAACCTATTAGAAGCCTTTAGCAATGGTGAAGTAATGTATAACAATAGTTTTGTAGCAGTGAATGGCTTTTATAAACACGCAAAGCCTAGAGAAGAACGTCAGCGCAGTCACTATTATGAAAGACTAGGAGATTTACAAGAGTATTTAGAAGAAAGAACAGACATTGATAAAGTATTTATGAAAGGATCAACTACAGCTATTGCTAAAGAATTAGGCATGGCTAGATCTGTATTAGATAAGGTTACTAAAAAGGCAATTAAAGAAGGTTTATTAGTTAAATACACAAAAGGTAAAGGAAGATATGCAGAAACGTTTATAGCGCTTAAAAAAGTGTTTATACAACGTGTATTTGGCATGGTCAAAAGTATTAAAGAACAAAAGGCTGGTTTCTCTAAAGCATTGAGAAGCCTATTAAACGTGTCAAAAGACTTAAGAACTACTGTAGCACAGAATAAGGGACTGTATGAAGAACTAACAACAATACTAAGCTATATAGATGATATACAATCAGATCCATTAAACTATGATAATTCAGTCACTATTGCAACCAGGAATATTAGTTAAATTTTAATTGTCCACTGTGCCATTACTTATATACTTCAGTTTCTCGACCAGGTAAATAAACTATTAGGAATATAGATAGATTAATATAGTTTGTATATATAGAAGTATAGATAGGAATATAGATAGATTAATATAGTTTGTATATATAGAAGTATAGATAGGAATATAGATAGATTAATATAGTTTGTATATATAGAAGTAT
>NZ_JAJNIL010000020.1:0-4510 GCF_022386455.1 Mammaliicoccus sp. I-M35
GGTACAACAGAAGTAGATGTAACAGTGAAATACCCAGATGGTACAGAAGATCACATTAAAGTACCAGTAACAGTCGGTGAAGAAGCAGACAGCGATTCAGATATGGGAATGGGTTCAACTGATTCAAACAACAATGATGGAAACGGCATTGCAAAAGCTGCAACTACAGATGATCATGATAAATTAAATAATGATAAGAAATTACCAGACACTGGTGAACAACCAATAAATAACGGTGCTTTATTCGGCGGTTTATTTGCTGGAATTGGATCATTATTCTTACTTGGTCGTCGTAAAAAAGTCAACAAAGAAAATAACTAGAATTATATAATTGAAATTTTATGGCTGGGGCAAATTTTTGTCCCAGCCTCTATGATTTTTAGGATAGTGTCATAATTTTCATTAATAAAACAGATTTAGGCTAGTTTTTATAAAAGTTAATACAGAAAGGTATGTAATGAATGGATATATCTAATCAACTAAAGAATTTATTCAATAGTCATTCAGATGCAGAAAAAATTTTTGTTAGTATTGGTCATCCTTCCCAAAAGGCTTTAGTAAAAATGTTTAAATCACATAATGATGACCGAAATATTAAAAAATATATAGAAGCATTTCGAAAAAATACTGGTAAAAAAGCCGAATGGATCAAAATAGATTTCGTTACATCAATTGAAAAAATTAAATATGAACAATTAAAGCATGATTTAACTCATACACGTAGAAATTATGTAGAATATGGCTTTTCATTAGATAATAATTGGGAGTTAGCATTCTTACCTGAAGAAATTAATACCAATGCATTTATAAGACCAGAACCTAATAGTAAAGAGCTTTTCATGTCTGAGAAGAACATTAACAACTATATTAAAAAGTATAAAAGAATAAGAAAATATTTCACACATCGTAATTATGAAAATGAAGATGTTTATAAGTTCTACACGAAAAGCTATTTTATTGAAAAAGATCAACTTATTGAATTAGAAGAAAAGGGATATCGTAAAGGTCTAAGAAAAATTGATAATATTAATGAAGAAATTGATCGATTAATTGAGACAAGTACTCATTTTTTGAAAAATCAAATTCAAGATAACGGAAAGTATATTTATGGTTATTTTCCACATTTCGATAAAGAAATAGGATTTTATAATAATTTACGTCATTCATCATCAACATATGCATTAATAGAAGGTCTGAGTTATTTAAATGAAGATGTGACGATTGTAGAAAAGGCGATTGATTATTTAATCAAACATTATTTATTTGAAGTTGATGGTGCGGGATATATTTTTGATGATACTGAAGGTGTGAATGAAATAAAATTAGGTCAAAATGCTGCATTTATCTTCGCGATTTGTGAATATTTAAAGCATGTACCTGATAATGCTCGATATTTAGAAGCTGCACAGAAAGTTGCTAGAGGGATATTGTCGATGATTGATGATCAACAACAAACGATTCACGTATTAAATTATCCTGATTTAACGACTAAAGAACAATTTAGAATTGTATATTATGATGGTGAAGCTGCTTTAGCATTATTAAGACTTTATCAAATTGATTATAATGAAGAATGGTTGAATACTGTCAAAATGTTATTTGAAATGTTTATTGAGAAAAAATATTGGAAGTATCATGATCACTGGTTAGGATATTGTACAAATGAATTAGTACAAATTGATCCACAAGAGAAATATTACAAATTTGGCATTCAGAACGTATCGAGTTATTTAGATTATATGCAACAAAGGGAAACGACATTCCCAACATTTTTAGAAATGTTAATGGCGACTTATCACTTAGTGGAAAAAGCTAAGAAGACTGGCTATGATGAACTTGTTAAAACTTATTTAGATGAAGAAAAATTCATAAATACAATACATTTAAGAGCAGATTATGAAAGAACAGGTTATTTTTATCCAGAAATTGCTATGTATTTTAAAAATCCTGCACGCATTGTGAATTCATTCTTCATTAAACATCATGGTTATAGAGTAAGGATTGATGATATTGAACACTATTTATCAGGGTATGTTCAATATCAAAAAGTATTTAGCACTAAAAAAACTAATATTTATATTTAAATTATAAGTATTACGCGTATAAACCTTCTTATTTAAATAATTATAGGAAGACTATGGTATATATTTCATACTATCAAATTAATATAATATAATATTTAGAATCTAAGTTGTTGAAAAATAATTGTTAAAAAACATTGTGGAGGTTTATTGATATAATTTAAATATTTTTTCCTTTTAAATTAAATGAAATCACTTAATCCCTCAATAAATTAGTAATATGAGCATCAAGCCTTTTCATCAAATGTATAAAATTAGCTTTTTCTTTATCATTATAGATGATTAAAAGTTCATCTATAATTTTTGAACATTCTTCTTGTACATCATTAATCATATTCTCCCCTTTCTTAGTTATAAATATATACGTTTTTCTTTTGTCATCAATTTCCTTTTTTTTCTCTAGAAATCCTAAATTTATTAATTTATCAATTAATCTACTTAAGTTCCCTTTATCATCATTAAATTTTATGCTTAATTCATTTAAGTTTAATCCATCATGAAATTTAATAAAATATATCAATTTACATACCTTAACTGAATATCCACAATTATTAGTTGTTTTTTTAACTAGTGAATCAACATTTTCATTTAAATTGAGAATAGTGTTTCTAAATTCAATTTTAAATTGAGTTTCTTCTTTAATAACCATAAAAACAATCCCTCTTTCTATTGTTAATATAAGTAAAGTATCTTTTATAAAATAATTTTACCAAAATATGACAATTAAATAAAGGTTAAATAAGAAATTTATAAAAAAATATTGTTGTTTTATACAACAATATATAAATTATATTTTGGACAATTGTTTCGGTGGTTTTATAATTATTATAGTGTATAATTTTAGCAGAACTATTGATAAGGGGAAGCGTATCACAAATAAAACTAAAAATTAGGTTGTGTATAATTTAAAATTTAATGAGGTGTATAGAAAGTATATATAGTATATTAGGTTTTGTGTTAGAAAAAGTGAATGCATGAATAAATGGAAATAAAAATGATTCTGAATTAGAAAATGTTAATTATAAAGAAGAATAATTAGTTTAAGTTATAGTACAAAATTCAAAAAATGCTAAATTAAAAAAGCAAGTGATATCCATGGTGCAAGTTGTATAGTATGTAGTTTTAAAAAATTTTATGGTGATACAGCTAAAGTTTTTATTGAAATTCATTATATTAAGCCAATGTTTACTGCAAGAAAATGTAAATAAATCTAGAAACAAAGTTGAGTCTTGTTTATTCAAATTGTCACAAAGTGATACATAGGTAACTGAAAGAATCTATATCTATAGAAATTTAAGACACTCTATAAATAATCATTTTCACTTTTAAATATAAATTATTTTGGGAAATTTATTAATCAGTATAAAAATTAATATGTACACAAAGAAGGAGGAATTTTATTGAAACACATTAATCAATTTTCTGAATCGACACTAGCACAACTAGAAAAAGATTATCAACACGTATTTTATGTTTACTGTTTGATGGACCCAAGGAATGGTGAATGCTTTTATGTTGGTAAAGGTAAGGGGAATAGAATATTTAAACATAAACAAGATGCGCAGAAACAATTATTGTATGAAGATATATTTATAGAAGAAAATAAAGATAACTTGAAATTTAATAGAATTAACGAAATTTGTAGCAATGATTTGAATGTTTTAGGATATATAGTCAGTTATGGATTAACCGAATCCGAAGCATTTTCTGCAGAAAATGTTCTTATAAACTTTCTTAATCTAACAAATAAAACTACATTAACAAATATGATTAACGGTCATGGATCTAAGGCATACTTAGTTGAAGATTTAGAAAATGAATTTGGCTACGATTCAATTAATCTTGAAAACATAAATACGAATGAATTAATTTTAGCAGTGAAAATCAGAGATGCATTTCTATTAGATAAGGATGAAAGTAAAGAGTATCCTATTAATGAAAGTAAACGTGATAGAAATAACTTGAAGTCGCGCACATTAGGTAGTTGGATAATAGGAAAAGATAAAATACATAAAATAAAATATATTATTGGTATCAATACAGGTGCTAATAATGCAGTTGTCTCAGCTTATGAAGTATCATTTGAACAAGCGGAAAGTATCGAAACAAATAATGGTAAAATGAGGTATGCGTTTGTTGGGCTTTCAGAACGTGACGCTACTCTAAAAAAATTGAATTTATACAAAAAAGCACTACCAGATTTAAGGTTTGGTAGTGGTAGCGCAACTGCTTATATAAATAATTAGATATCAGTTAAGGAGCTAAATTATTATGCCATCAGACGACATTGTAAAAAAATTATACTCAAAAGAGGATATTCGATTAGAGTTAGATTTAACGGTTCTGTTGCAAAGTAAAAAAATATAGCTAACCACTAATTTATCATGTCAGTGTTCGCTTAACTTGCTAGCATGATGCTAATTTCGTGG
>NZ_JAJNIL010000021.1:0-3491 GCF_022386455.1 Mammaliicoccus sp. I-M35
AAATAATCAAGATCATAAAGCAAGCCATAACAAACAATTACCTGATACAGGTGAAGAATCAGAAGTTAATACAACTTTAATTGGTGGTTTATTAGCAGGATTGGGTTCATTATTCTTATTCGGTCGTCGTAGAAAAGAAGATAAATAAATTTATATTAAACATTCGTAAAGTGGTTATGTCAAATGATATAACCGCTTTATTTTTTGATTTAAATTCAATTTAATGAATGTAATTAAATGTAAAATAAACATAATTTTAATATATATTATCTTTATAATTAAAGTGTTTAATATTTGAATAGCCCGAAATATAATATTTTTTGATAAGTGCTCATATAAATAAAATGACTTATCAATAAGAAAAATTGATATTTTAGGAGGAATGAATAATGAAAAAGAAACCAAAATCAAGAAGTGGTAAAATAGATTTTATTTCTAATAAATTAAATAAATATTCAATTAGAAAATTCACTGTTGGTACTGCTTCAATTTTGGTTGGTGCAACACTATTATTCGGTTTAGGTGATGAAGCGAAAGCAGATGAGGTATCTAACGAAGATTTAGTAAAAGCACAATCAAAAAGTTCTCAAAATGATGAAAAATCTAATGACATAAATGGGGATAATTCATCAACATTAACAGAAGAATTAAGCACAGAGGAAAAAGTAACAGAAAAAGCATCACTAGAAAAAGAGAGCACAGAAGAAAATACACTAGAAGATAATGTAACAGATGAAGTATCATCAGAAGAACCAGTTATAGAAGAAAAATCGACAGAAGAAAATAGAGAAGTAATATTACCAACTGAAAAAACAAATCAAGAAGACAAAGCATCAGAAAAGTTTACTTCTGAAGAATCGAGCACAGAGAAAAAAGCATCAGAACCAGTATCTATAGAGGAAAATATAACTTCAGTAAATCAAACTAAAGAACAACCAATTACAGAAGAAAAAACACCTACAGAATTAGAAATTGAAAATTCTAGAAACGAAGAAGTCTCAATAGATGGAACTTCTAGTACACAAGCAAAAGTAATTGATCAACCTACAAATTTTTCTGAAGAAGATTTAGTTAATGAAGTAGATGACAAAATTAAAAATTTATCAGATGACGATCGTAAATTAATTATTGATAATGCAAAAATTAATTTTAAGGAAGATTCTTTAGAAGATGTGAAAAAGAAGATTTCTTTAGAAGCTATTAGATATCAATCTAAGAAAATCGATAAAAATAAGGTGCCAGCTACGACTTCTAGAAACTATACAGGGTTCAGAGCTGTGCCTATGGTTGATACAAATACAGAAGCTAGTGGTCAGAATGTTAATGATAAAGTAGTTATCAACAATTTTAATTTAGATAAAAGAAAATTTGACCCAAATCAATCTGGATTTACTAATATGAATGTATCATTTAGAATAACTGATTCTATTAAAGAAGGCGATTACTTTACATTCGATGTTCCTAATAATTTATCTCTAGACGGGGACATTGATTACAGTAAAGTAGGGTACCAAATGAATCTTGCTAAATTAAAAAATGAAAATGGAGACATTATAGCTACTGGTACTTATAATACAAAAACAAAACAAGGTAAATACATCTTCACTAATTTTGTAAATGAGAAAGAAAAAGTAAAAGGTAACTTTGAGATTCCGATATTTACAGATAGAAAAGAATCACCAAGAAGTGGAAATTATCCAGTAAGTTTTAATATAGCAGGTAAGCGATTCAATTCAACTATCAATCTTGATTACAGTTCTCCATTTGCTGGAGTTCCTGGAGCAAATGGCGCCAATATATCATCCAATATTAATAAAATAGATAATAAATCAGGTGAAAGAACTTATAAACAAGTAATATATGTTAACCCATTAGCTAAACAACTTTATGGTTCAAATGTTAATGTTAAAGGTTATTATGATGATCCAACTGTTAGTAGCACATTAGTGAATTCAGATAATACAAGATATAAAATTTATGAAGTAATTAATCCAAATCTATTAAATGAAAGTTATTTTGTAGATCCAAATGATGGAAACTTTAAAGATGTTACTGCGAATTTTAATGGTTATATTACTGATAATAATGATAATTCAACAGATATAAAATTTGGTGATATTAATAAAGCTTATGTAATTTTAGTAGATGGTCATTATGATGAAAGTGAAAATGATGTATTGACACGAGTTACAGAAACAAATCGTGATTATTATGGTAACCCTAGCTCATTCTATTGGGATAATCGTAACATTCTTAGATTTGGCTCAGGTAACGGTGATGGAGAAAATATACCTAAATATAACTTAGGTGATTATGTATGGGAAGATACAAATAAAGATGGCGTGCAAGATGAAGGCGAAAAAGGAATCGGAAATGTAACAGTAATTTTAAAAGATAAAGATGGACAAGAAATCGGTAGAGCAATCACTGATGAATCAGGTAAATACATTTTTAGAGGACTTAAGAATGGTGATTACAAAGTAGAATTTGAGACTCCAGCTGGCTATAAACCAACTATTGAAAATAATGGTGATGATGCTAAAGATTCAGATGGTCTTAATGTAAATGTAAGAATTCAAGATGCTGATAATATGACTATTGACTCAGGATTCTACAAAGAAAAACCTAAGTATAACTTAGGTGATTATGTATGGGAAGATACAAATAAAGACGGCGTACAAGATGAAGGCGAAAAAGGAATTGGGAATGTAACAGTAATTTTAAAAGATAAAGATGGACAAGAAATTGCTAGAACAACAACAGATGAAACAGGTAAATATATTTTTAGAGAATTAGAAAATGGTAAATATACAGTAGAATTTGAAACACCACAAGGATACACTCCAACAGTTAAAGATCAAGGTGGTAACGATGAAAAAGATTCAGATGGACTAAAAGTTGAAGTTACAATTAACGATGAAGATGATATGTCTATAGATTCAGGATTCTATAAAGAAGATACTGATGCGGATGCTGATTCAGACTCAGATAGCGATTCAGACTCAGACAGCGATTCAGACTCAGACAGCGATTCAGACTCAGACAGCGACTCAGACTCAGATAGCGACTCAGACTCAGAAAGCGACTCAGAATCAGAGAGCGACTCAGAATCAGACACAGAATCAGAATCAGAATGAGATTCAGATTCAGACTCAGAGTCTGATTCAGACGCAGATGCTGATTCAGACGCAGATGCCGACGCAGATGCAGATTCTGATTCAGATGCAGATGCTGACTCAGATGCAGATGCTGACTCAGACGCAGATTCAGACTCAGACGCTGATGCCGACGCAGATGCAGATTCTGATTCAGATTCAGACGCAGACTCAGACGCAGATGCTGACTCAGACGCAGACTCCGATGCAGATGCTGACTCAGATGCAGATGCAGAGTCAGATGCAGACTCAGACTCAGACGCAGACTCAGAGGCAGACAGTGACTCAGACGCGGATGCTGATTCATATGCAGATAGCGACTCAGATGCAGATAGC
>NZ_JAJNIL010000022.1:0-3021 GCF_022386455.1 Mammaliicoccus sp. I-M35
CTGCATCACTGTCTGCGTCGGCGTCACTATCTGCGTCCGAATCACTATCTGCGTCCGCATCACTATCTGCGTCCGAATCACTATCTGCGTCCGAATCACTATCTGCGTCCGAATCACTATCTGCGTCCGAATCACTATCTGCGTCCGAATCACTATCTGCGTCTGCATCACTGTCTGCATCTGAGTCGCTATCTGCGTCGGAATCGCTGTCTGCATCTGAGTCGCTATCTGCGTCGGAATCGCTGTCTGCATCTGAGTCGCTATCTGCGTCGGAATCGCTGTCTGCATCGGCGTCGGCGTCTGAGTCAGAGTCATCTCCATCTGCTCCACCGTCACCAGAGCGAACTATATTTTCATTATCCCAATAATAAGACTTTTTGCTTCCACCATAAATGTCACTATTTGTTTCTATAACACGAGTCTTAACATTTTCGCCACTATCGTCATATTCACCATCGATTGTAATTACAAATGTTTCATTAATATCACCAAAATTGAAAGTAATTGTGTTGTCGCCGTTATCATAAACATATGGTAATACATCATCTGTAATATCAATATAATTAGGACTATTAGGATCAACGTAATAGCTGTCAGTTACTTGTGCACCATCAGCTAATTTATATACTTTAAACTTAGTAACATCTTTATTCAGAATTGTACTACTTGTATTTGGATCATTATGGTACCCCTGTAAAGTCACAGTAGTGTCTCTTAAATTATTATTTTTAGAGTTTACATATATAGTTTGTTTATAAGTTCGTTCCCCAGAAGCTATATCTACTTTTGTAATGAATGAGGAAACATTTGCTCCATCTTGACCTGGAAGCCCCATCGATGGATCTCCATATTCAATATCTATATTTGAATCAAATTTTTGATTAGCTATATCAAACTGAACATCATAATTACCTGAATAAGAAGAATTTTTTCTGTCTGTCCAAATTGGTAATTCAAAAAATCCATTAATATTTTCTTTTCCATTTACGTAGTCAGTAAAGATATATCTACCATTTTTAGAAATGACATTGTATTCACCTTTTGCAACAATATCTCCATTAGCATTTTTAATATCCACTAATTTCATAGAGTTATCCGTTTTTGAATAATCAATATCTCCGTCAATCGTTAAATTATTTGGAATAACAAATGTGAAATAATCCCCTTCTTTTACAGGACCATCAACACTAAATTTGGCGCTCATATTTGAGTATCCAGAATTATTTGGATATAAAGTTTTATTATCAAAGTTAAACTCACCAACTTTTATTTGATCATTAACATCATCCTCAGAAATAGCTGCGAAAGAATATTCTTCTTTATCTTCATTCTCTTTTAAAGAAGAAGCTCCACTCTCATTATTTTCACTAGATTCGTTACTATTTGCAGAAGTCTCTGGCTTAACTGTTTCTTCACTTCCTGGCGTTGCTTCTTCTGTCTCTTCACTTGCCGGTGTTGCTTCTTCTGTTTCTTCACTTGCCGGTGTTGCTTCTTCTGTTTCTTCACTTGCTGGTGTTGCTTCTTCTGTTTCTTCACTTGCTGGTGTTGCTTCTTCTGTTTCTTCACTTGCTGGTGTTGCTTCTTCATTATTTTCAGATTGATTTATATTATCTTCAGCAACTGGTTTGTCACTACTATTGTTAGATTCTTCATTAACACTTAATTCTTCAGATTGACTATTTACAACTTGATTACTTTCATTACTATTTTGTTCATCTGCTTTTGCTTCATTACCAATTCCAAATAATAAAGCCGAACCAACTAAAATCGAAGCAGTGCCTACTGTAAACTTTCTAATTGAGTATTTATTATACCTATTTGGTATAAAATCTATCTTTTTACTACCGTGCTTCTTGTTGTTTTTCATATTTATTCCTCCTAATATGCATTGAAAAATAAAGTGACTAAACATAAAGTTCTAGCCACTTTATTTTTTAAATTATTATTTATCTTCTTTTCTACGACGACCGAATAAGAATAATGAACCCAATCCTGCTATTAAACCACCAATTAAAGTTGTATTAACTTCTGATTCTTCACCTGTATCAGGTAATTGTTTGTTATGGCTTGCTTTATGATCTTGATTATTTTCATTCAATTGATTAGCAACACCATTACCACCATTATTGTTTGAATCATTTGATGACATGCCTGCGTCTGAATCGCTGTCTGAATCTGAGTCGCTATCTGCATCTGCGTCACTAACAGAGTCTGAATCACTGTCCGCGTCTGCGTCGCTGTCTGAATCTGAATCTGAATCACTATCTGCATCTGCGTCACTGTCTGCGTCTGCATCACTATCAGAATCTGAATCACTGTCCGCGTCTGCATCGCTATCTGCGTCTGCATCACTATCAGAGTCTGAATCACTGTCCGTGTCTGCGTCGCTGTCTGCATCTGCATCGCTATCAGAGTCTGTATCGACAACAACTACAACAGATGGGTCTGATTCATTGCCATTATTATCTTTTTCAATACCTGTAATTTCATCGTCTTTATTTAAGTCTACATCAGTTGGAATATCTACAGACCAATTACCATTATCATCAATCTCAGTTTCTGAAGTACTGCCATCTGGGAAAGTAATTACTATAGTATTTCCAGGTGTACCATTTGAACCTGAAATGACAGTATCATCATTATCAATTGGATTAATTGTTGGCGCTGGTAAGTCATTTACATTTCCTACTGTTACAGGTACTTTTATGTGATCTTCTGTTCCATCTGGGTATGTCACCGTTACATCTACTTCTGTTGTACCTGGTGTATTTCCGTCTGGTAATTGTGTTTCATCATCTACTGTGATTGTTGGTTGTTCTTTATCCGCTGGATAATCTGGGATTGTTACCGCACCTGTTACATCGTCTGTTGTCGTTGGTGTGCCATTGTCTTTCGTTACACCTTCTGTTGTTGGTTCATAAGCATCATTATCTGCTTGTTCTCCTACTGTTACAGGTACTTTTATGTGATCTTCTGTTCCATCTGGATATGTCACTGTCACATCTACTTCTGTTGTGCCTG
>NZ_JAJNIL010000023.1:0-1663 GCF_022386455.1 Mammaliicoccus sp. I-M35
CATGATCCAACTCCCCATCACAACTCAACCTTACGAGTGCCGGATTTGCCTAACACTCAGTCTTATTGCTTGGACGTGCACTCCAACAGCACGCTTCGCCTATCCTACTGCGTCCCCCCATCGTTCAAACAATCATAGGTGGTACAGGAATATCTACCTGTTATCCATCGCCTACGCCTATCGGCCTCGGCTTAGGTCCCGACTAACCCAGAGCGGACGAGCCTTCCTCTGGAAACCTTAGTCAATCGGTGGATGGGATTCTCACCCATCTTTCGCTACTCACACCGGCATTCTCACTTCTAAACATTCCACATGTCCTTACGATCATGCTTCGACACGTTTAGAACGCTCTCCTACCATTATCCTTACGGATAATCCACAGCTTCGGTAATATGTTTAGCCCCGGTACATTTTCGGCGCAGTGTCACTCGACTAGTGAGCTATTACGCACTCTTTAAATGATGGCTGCTTCTAAGCCAACATCCTAGTTGTCTGGGCAACGCCACATCCTTTTCCACTTAACATATATTTTGGGACCTTAGCTGGTGGTCTGGGCTGTTTCCCTTTCGACTACGGACCTTATCACCCATAGTCTGACTCCCAAGTTAAATTATTTGGCATTCGGAGTTTGTCTGAATTCGGTAACCCGAGAGGGGCCCCTCGTCCAAACAGTGCTCTACCTCCAATAATCATCACTTGAGGCTAGCCCTAAAGCTATTTCGGAGAGAACCAGCTATCTCCAAGTTCGATTGGAATTTCTCCGCTACCCACACCTCATCCGCTCACTTTTCAACGTAAGTCGGTTCGGTCCTCCATTCAGTGTTACCTGAACTTCAACCTGGACATGGGTAGATCACTTGGTTTCGGGTCTACGACCAGATACTCATTCGCCCTATTCAGACTCGCTTTCGCTACGGCTCCACATTTACTGCTTAACCTTGCATCAAATCGTAACTCGCCGGTTCATTCTACAAAAGGCACGCCATCACCCATTAACGGGCTCTGACTATTTGTAAGCACACGGTTTCAGGTTCTATTTCACTCCCCTTCCGGGGTGCTTTTCACCTTTCCCTCACGGTACTGGTTCACTATCGGTCACTAGAGAGTATTTAGCCTTGGGAGATGGTCCTCCCAGATTCCGACGGAATTTCACGTGTTCCGCCGTACTCAGGATCCACTCAGGAGAGAAATGACTTTCGACTACAGGACCTTTACCTTCTATGGTTGGCTTTTCCAAAACCATTCGTCTAATCATTTCCTTTGTAACTCCGTATAGAGTGTCCTACAACCCCAATAGGCAAGCCTATTGGTTTGGGCTCTTCCCGTTTCGCTCGCCGCTACTCAGGGAATCGAGTTTTCTTTCTCTTCCTCCGGGTACTAAGATGTTTCAGTTCTCCGGGTGTGCCTTCTCACATACTATGTATTCATATGCGGATAACATGACATAACTCATGCTGGGTTTCCCCATTCGGAAATCTCTGGATCAAAGCGTACTTACAGCTCCCCAAAGCATATCGTCGTTAGTAACGTCCTTCTTCGGCTTCTAGTGCCAAGGCATCCACCGTGCGCCCTTAATAACTTAATCTATATTTCCTTATACATAATGTTTAAGAAAATAACTGTTATTAATCTGTGATGTCGTCTATAAAGACGACGCGCGATT
>NZ_JAJNIL010000024.1:0-1627 GCF_022386455.1 Mammaliicoccus sp. I-M35
CAGACTGTGGACAAACTGAACTTAAATTTATAAGTTCAGTTTGTTTTTTTATATGGATTAATATTTTCCACTAAAATCATGATTAAACTACGTTTAATCTAGGCTATTTGTGGCTCTTTTACGAGCCACATTGCCAACTTTTTAAGATTCATGGCAGCACAAATAAGCGTGGTGTCCATGGAAACTTTTTTAATTCCTCTATATCTAGTCCATCTCATACCATGCTGTTCTTTTGCATCACCAAATCGTCTTTCTACTGTTTGACTTCTTAGTTTATATGCTTTTTTTATTGTATCTACAAACCTTAAATCTTCGATTATATCTAAATCATCTTGCCATACATGTCTTCGAATTTCTCTAGTAAAACTTCTATTTTCTGTACATTCATTTAGTAGTGGACATGATTTACATATAATAGGATTAGATTTGTATAATCTATGCCCTGTTGGCATAGTTCTTTTAAAAGTTAGTAATTTATCATTTGGACATATATAACTATCGTAATATTCATCATAAATAAAATCTTTAGTTTTAAATATTCCTGGCTTTCCTTTTGGTCTTGTATAGGGCATTGCAGGTACTATCGATTTCTCTAGTAAATAATGCGCATTGAATGGCGTTTTGTATCCGGAGTCTACTGCTAGTGTGATTGGCAACATATTTTTTTCTTCTAATCTTTCAACCATAGGTTTCAACTGTGTACTATCATGTATATTTCCAGGTGTGACATGTTGATCAATTATAAAACCATTTTTATCTACACAACTATGTAAGCTATACGCAAATTGTTTTTCTCTTTCACCTTTAACATAGTAACCAGCTTCTGGATCGGTAGTACTGACTTTCTTATTTTTAAACTCCTCCTTTTTCTTATTTTTTATGGGCTTTTTTCCTTGCGCTAACCTCTGTTGATTAATTTCATTATTAAGTTCTTCTTGGAAATGTAATGTATCCTTTTTTACAACTTGATTAATATATTTATTTTTATTCGCATTAGCTTTGATATGTGTTGAATCAATGAATAACGTTGAGTGGTCAATTAAGTTATTCTTAATCGCAATTTCTAATATTCTTTCGAATATTTGTTCAAACAGGTCAGTATCATGAAAGCGTCTTGTATAATTTTTACTGAATGTACCATAATGAGGGACTTTATCAAGAAAGCTAAATCCTAAATACCAACGGTAAGCTACGTTAGTTTCAATTTCTTTAATAGTTTGCCTCATTGATTTTATGCCAAATAATCTTTGAATCAGTAAGATCTTAACTAAGATAACAGGATCAATAGAAGGACGTCCGTTATCTAAACAGTATTTATCTTCAACAAGTTCATAAACGAAGTTTAAATCTAATATTTTATCAACTTTTCTCAATAAATGATTTTTAGGTACTAACTCTGAAACAGAAATCATTTCATATTGGTCACGTTTATTCTCGGATTTATTTAACATAGAATCAACTCCTAAATAAAATTTCAACTATATTATAAAATGGATTATTAATTTTTGGTATTTTTTTAGCGCTGACTCCTGCGGGAACAGCATGATTCGAAGACTACAGGCTGAGAACATGCCCGCGGAAAGCATGCGCATAAAAAAATGCCGGCAAAGTCTAAGACTTTGTCGAC
>NZ_JAJNIL010000026.1:0-1343 GCF_022386455.1 Mammaliicoccus sp. I-M35
CTCTCGCGGAACGTAAGCCCAACTACCATCGGCGCTAAAGAGCTTAACTTCTGTGTTCGGCATGGGAACAGGTGTGACCTCTTTGCTATCGTCACCAGACAAATAGTAATAACTTATGATGAATGTATTGTACATTCAAAACTAGATAGTAAGTAGATTTTACGGCTAAAACCGATTTAAAATTTGATTAAGTCTTCGATCGATTAGTATTCGTCAGCTACACACATTACTGCGCTTACACCCCGAACCTATTAACCTCATCATCTTTGAGGGATCTTATAACCGAAGTTGGGAAATCTCATCTTGAGGGGGGCTTCATGCTTAGATGCTTTCAGCACTTATCCCGTCCATACATAGCTACCCAGCTATGCCGCTGGCGCGACAACTGGTACACCAGAGGTATGTCCATCCCGGTCCTCTCGTACTAAGGACAGCTCCTCTCAAATTTCCTACGCCCACGACGGATAGGGACCGAACTGTCTCACGACGTTCTGAACCCAGCTCGCGTACCGCTTTAATGGGCGAACAGCCCAACCCTTGGGACCGACTACAGCCCCAGGATGCGATGAGCCGACATCGAGGTGCCAAACCTCCCCGTCGATGTGAACTCTTGGGGGAGATAAGCCTGTTATCCCCGGGGTAGCTTTTATCCGTTGAGCGATGGCCCTTCCATGCGGAACCACCGGATCACTAAGTCCGTCTTTCGACCCTGCTCGACTTGTAGGTCTCGCAGTCAAGCTCCCTTGTGCCTTTACACTCTGCGAATGATTTCCAACCATTCTGAGGGAACCTTTGAGCGCCTCCGTTACTCTTTAGGAGGCGACCGCCCCAGTCAAACTGCCCGCCTGACACTGTCTCCCACCATGATCAAATGGTGCGGGTTAGAAAGTCAACACAGCCAGGGTAGTATCCCACCAGCGCCTCCACGTAAGCTAGCGCTCACGTTTCAAAGGCTCCTACCTATCCTGTACAAGCTGTGCCAAATTTCAATATCAGGCTACAGTAAAGCTCCACGGGGTCTTTCCGTCCTGTCGCGGGTAACCTGCATCTTCACAGGTACTATGATTTCACCGAGTCTCTCGTTGAGACAGTGCCCAAATCGTTACGCCTTTCGTGCGGGTCGGAACTTACCCGACAAGGAATTTCGCTACCTTAGGACCGTTATAGTTACGGCCGCCGTTTACTGGGGCTTCGATTCGTAGCTTCGCAGAAGCTAACCACTCCTCTTAACCTTCCAGCACCGGGCAGGCGTCAGCCCCTATACATCACCTTACGGTTTAGCAGAGACCTGTGTTTTTGATAAACAGTCGCTTGGGCCTATTCACTGCGGCTCTTCAAGGCTT
>NZ_JAJNIL010000027.1:0-743 GCF_022386455.1 Mammaliicoccus sp. I-M35
TGATTGGTTAAGCCAATCACTCTGAAGTACTTTCAGTACTCAATTATTGGAATTAACGTTGACATATTGTCATTCAGTTTTCAATGTTCATAATCTATTTTAAAAATGGTGGAGACTAGCGGGATCGAACCGCTGACCTCCTGCGTGCAAAGCAGGCGCTCTCCCATCTGAGCTAAGCCCCCATAAGTATTAATAGAAGTCGGGAAGACAGGATTCGAACCTGCGACCCCTTGGTCCCAAACCAAGTGCTCTACCAAGCTGAGCTACTTCCCGTTATTTAAAATGGCGCGCCCGAGAGGAGTCGAACCCCTAGCCTCTTGATCCGTAGTCAAACGCTCTATCCAATTGAGCTACGGGCGCAAAAACAAAAATGGTGCCGAGGACCGGAATCGAACCGGTACGGTAATCACTTACCGCAGGATTTTAAGTCCTGTGCGTCTGCCAGTTCCGCCACCCCGGCAAGAAAAAATAAAAATGGAGCGGAAGACGGGATTCGAACCCGCGACCCCAACCTTGGCAAGGTTGTATTCTACCGCTGAACTACTTCCGCTAAATAATTATTTTTATATATAGTATATTTAAAATGGTGAGCCATAGAGGATTCGAACCTCTGACCCTCTGATTAAAAGTCAGATGCTCTACCAACTGAGCTAATGGCTCTAAAACATGGTGCCGGCCAGAGGACTTGAACCCCCAACCTACTGATTACAAGTCAGTTGCTCTACCAGTTGAGCTAGGCCGGC
>NZ_JAJNIL010000028.1:0-502 GCF_022386455.1 Mammaliicoccus sp. I-M35
TAATAACTTAATCTATATTTCCTTATACATAATGTTTAAGAAAATAACTGTTATTAATCTGTGATGTCGTCTATAAAGACGACGCGCGATTGTTAAGCTTGTTGAATTTCGTTAAAAATTCACTCGGTTTTTTGCTTGGTAAAATCTATTTTACTTACTTATCTAGTTTTCAATGTACAATATAATATGGTGGAGACTAGCGGGATCGAACCGCTGACCTCCTGCGTGCAAAGCAGGCGCTCTCCCATCTGAGCTAAGCCCCCTAATTGGGAATTAAATTTTAATGGTGGGCCTAAATGGACTCGAACCATCGACCTCACGCTTATCAGGCGTGCGCTCTAACCAGCTGAGCTATAGGCCCATTCTTAAATTGAATGTAATGAACATTCAAAACTGAATACAATATGTCTCCGTTATTCCATGACCTAATGGTCATTCCGTAATATCCTTAGAAAGGAGGTGATCCAGCCGCACCTTCCGATACGGCTACCTTGTTACGACT
>NZ_JAJNIL010000029.1:0-450 GCF_022386455.1 Mammaliicoccus sp. I-M35
CGGTTCTGTTGCAAAGTAAAAAAATATAGCTAACCACTAATTTATCATGTCAGTGTTCGCTTAACTTGCTAGCATGATGCTAATTTCGTGGCATGGCGAAAATCCGTAGATCTGAAGAGACCTGCGGTTCTTTTTATATAGAGCGTAAATACATTCAATACCTTTTAAAGTATTCTTTGCTGTATTGATACTTTGATACCTTGTCTTTCTTACTTTAATATGACGGTGATCTTGCTCAATGAGGTTATTCAGATATTTCGATGTACAATGACAGTCAGGTTTAAGTTTAAAAGCTTTAATTACTTTAGCCATTGCTACCTTCGTTGAAGGTGCCTGATCTGTAATTACCTTTTGAGGTTTACCAAATTGTTTAATGAGACGTTTGATAAACGCATATGCTGAATGATTATCTCGTTGCTTACGCAACCAAATATCTAATGTATGTCCCTC
>NZ_JAJNIL010000030.1:0-435 GCF_022386455.1 Mammaliicoccus sp. I-M35
CTCCATCTACCGCACTATCTGGAACAATAAATGTACCTTGTTGTTCACCATCTTCTAACGTATTAATGTCGCCAGTTTTTTGAACTACATTACCGTTCTTATCTCTCCACTCAACGCGCGTTGGTAGTGGTGAAATATTTGAACCTATTAAGTCGATATGAACTTCGTCACCTGGAACTGCAGGTTTATCGGTATTATTATATTCCAACACATCTAAGTTAATATCATTAGATGGAACTAATGCAAAATTAACGTTATACCACATTGGATTAGCAACTAAGTTTTGAGCCGGTGCTGTTTGTGGTGTCCATGATAAGTTACTGTTTGGTGCTCTAAATTGAGGACTTGTATAAGATGAATATGCATTCACTACATTACCATCTGGATCCATCACATAACCATACATATAGCTTGTATTTAACGTACCATCTGGGA
>NZ_JAJNIL010000031.1:0-417 GCF_022386455.1 Mammaliicoccus sp. I-M35
GGTTGCCTTCTGTTTCTAGATAATTGTATTCATTGATTTGCTCTGGATGTGTTGAACTATAATCTTCTCCTACTTTGCCATTCAATACTGTGTCTGGTTGTACTGGATTTCCATTCTCATCCACATATCTCACTGTTACATGACCGTCTGCTTTTTGATACACATACGTCACTGTTTGATTATCTCTTGAATATTCTCCTGTTGGGTTACCCTCTGTTTCTAGATAATTGTATTCATTGATTCGTTCTGGATGTGTCGAACTATAATCTTCTCCCACTTTGCCATTCAAAGTTGTTGGATCTTGAATTTTGTTTCCATTCTCATCCACATATCTCACTGTTACATGACCGTCTGCTTTTTGATACACGTACGTCACTGTTTGATTATCTCTTGAATATTCTCCCGTTGGGTTGCCTT
>NZ_JAJNIL010000032.1:0-405 GCF_022386455.1 Mammaliicoccus sp. I-M35
GGTTGCCTTCTGTTTCTAGATAATTGTATTCATTGATTTGCTCTGGATGTGTTGAACTATAATCTTCTCCTACTTTGCCATTCAATACTGTATCTGGTTGTATTGAATTACCTTCTTCATCCACATACCTTACCGTTACATGACCGTTTGCTTTTTGATACACGTACGTCACTGTTTGATTATCTCTTGAATATTCTCCTGTTGGGTTACCCTCTGTTCCTAAATAATTGTATTCATTGATTCGTTCTGGATGCGTCGAACTATAGTCTTCTCCTACTTTGCCATTCAAAGTTGTTGGTTCTTGAATTTTGTTTCCATTCTCATCCACATATCTTACCGTTACATGACCGTCTGCTTTTTGATACACGTACGTCACTGTTTGATTATCTCTTGAATATTCTCCCG
>NZ_JAJNIL010000033.1:0-380 GCF_022386455.1 Mammaliicoccus sp. I-M35
ACAGTGATTCAGACTCTGATAGTGATGCAGACGCAGATAGCGATGCAGACGCGGACAGTGATTCAGATTCTGATAGTGATGCAGACGCAGATAGCGACGCCGATGCAGACAGTGACGCAGATGCGGATAGCGACGCAGACTCTGATAGTGATGCAGATGCAGATAGTGATTCAGACGCGGATAGTGACGCAGATGTAGATAGCGACTCAGATTCTGACAGCGATTCAGAGGCAGGTATGTCATCAAATGATTCAAACAATAATGGTGGTAATGGTGATGCTAATCAATCGAATGAAAATAATCAAGATCATAAAGCAAGCCATAACAAACAATTACCTGATACAGGTGAAGAATCAGAAGTTAATACAACTTTAATTGGT
>NZ_JAJNIL010000034.1:0-377 GCF_022386455.1 Mammaliicoccus sp. I-M35
TGGTGCCGAGGACCGGAATCGAACCGGTACGGTAATCACTTACCGCAGGATTTTAAGTCCTGTGCGTCTGCCAGTTCCGCCACCCCGGCAAATAATGGAGCAGAAGACGGGATTCGAACCCGCGACCCCAACCTTGGCAAGGTTGTATTCTACCGCTGAACTACTTCTGCAAAATTAAATGCTTAAATCATATTAATAATAATGCGGGTGAAGGGAGTCGAACCCCCACGCCTTGCGGCGCTAGATCCTAAGTCTAGTGCGTCTGCCAATTCCGCCACACCCGCTTAAATGGTGAGCCATAGAGGATTCGAACCTCTGACCCTCTGATTAAAAGTCAGATGCTCTACCAACTGAGCTAATGGCTCTAAAACATGGTG
>NZ_JAJNIL010000035.1:0-364 GCF_022386455.1 Mammaliicoccus sp. I-M35
CAGCCCCTATACATCACCTTACGGTTTAGCAGAGACCTGTGTTTTTGATAAACAGTCGCTTGGGCCTATTCACTGCGGCTCTTCAAGGCTTTCACCCTAAAAAGCACCCCTTCTCCCGAAGTTACGGGGTCATTTTGCCGAGTTCCTTAACGAGAGTTCGCTCGCTCACCTTAGAATTCTCATCTTGACTACCTGTGTCGGTTTGCGGTACGGGCACCTATTTTCTAACTAGAGGCTTTTCTTGGCAGTGTGAAATCAACGACTCGTCGGATTCATGATCCAACTCCCCATCACAACTCAACCTTACGAGTGCCGGATTTGCCTAACACTCAGTCTTATTGCTTGGACGTGCACTCCAACAGCA
>NZ_JAJNIL010000036.1:0-349 GCF_022386455.1 Mammaliicoccus sp. I-M35
AAAGTACCTGTAACAGTAGGAGAACAAGCAGACAATGATGCTTATGAACCAACAACAGACGGTGTAACAAAAGACAATGGCACACCAACGACAACAGACGATGTAACAGGTTCAGTGACAATCCCAGATTATCCAGCGGATAAAGAACAACCAACAATTACGGTGGATGACGAAACACAATTACCAGATGGCAACACACCAGGCACAACAGAAGTAGATGTGACAGTGACATATCCAGATGGAACAGAAGATCACATAAAAGTACCTGTAACAGTAGGAGAACAAGCAGACAATGATGCTTATGAACCAACAACAGACGGTGTAACAAAAGACAATGGCACACCAACGA
>NZ_JAJNIL010000037.1:0-314 GCF_022386455.1 Mammaliicoccus sp. I-M35
AGTCGTAACAAGGTAGCCGTATCGGAAGGTGCGGCTGGATCACCTCCTTTCTAAGGATATTACGGAATGACCATTAGGTCATGGAATAACGAAGACATATTGTATTCAGTTTTGAATGTTTATAACATTCAACATTGCACATTGAAAACTAGATAAGTAAGTAAAATAGATTTTACCAAGCAAAAAACCGAGTGAATTTTTAACGAAATTCAACAAGCTTAATAATCGCGCGTCGTCTTTATAGACGACATCACAGATTAATAACAGTTATTTTCTTAAACATTATGTATAAGGAAATATAGATTAAGTTATTA
>NZ_JAJNIL010000038.1:0-294 GCF_022386455.1 Mammaliicoccus sp. I-M35
TACCAAATTGTTTAATGAGACGTTTGATAAACGCATATGCTGAATGATTATCTCGTTGCTTACGCAACCAAATATCTAATGTATGTCCCTCTGCATCAATGGCACGATATAAATAGCTCCATTTTCCTTTTATTTTGATGTACGTCTCATCAATACGCCATTTGTAATAAGCTTTTTTATGCTTTTTCTTCCAAATTTGATACAAAATTGGGGCATATTCTTGAACCCAACGGTAGACCGTTGAATGATGAACGTTTACACCACGTTCCCTTAATATTTCAGATATATCACGAT
>NZ_JAJNIL010000039.1:0-290 GCF_022386455.1 Mammaliicoccus sp. I-M35
AATGGCTCTAAAACATGGTGCCGGCCAGAGGACTTGAACCCCCAACCTACTGATTACAAGTCAGTTGCTCTACCAGTTGAGCTAGGCCGGCTTTAAATGGTGGAGAATGACGGGTTCGAACCGCCGACCCTCTGCTTGTAAGGCAGATGCTCTCCCAGCTGAGCTAATTCTCCATTTAAAATTATGTAATATTATTACCTGCCCGGCAACGTCCTACTCTCGCGGAACGTAAGCCCAACTACCATCGGCGCTAAAGAGCTTAACTTCTGTGTTCGGCATGGGAACAGGTG
>NZ_JAJNIL010000040.1:0-273 GCF_022386455.1 Mammaliicoccus sp. I-M35
CCTCCTTTCTAAGGATATTACGGAATGACCATTAGGTCATGGAATAACGAAGACATATTGTATTCAGTTTTGAATGTTTATAACATTCAACTTAAGAATGGGCCTATAGCTCAGCTGGTTAGAGCGCACGCCTGATAAGCGTGAGGTCGATGGTTCGAGTCCATTTAGGCCCACCATTTTAAATTGCACATTGAAAACTAGATAAGTAAGTAAAATAGATTTTACCAAGCAAAAAACCGAGTGAATTTTTAACGAAATTCAACAAGCTTAATA
>NZ_JAJNIL010000041.1:0-267 GCF_022386455.1 Mammaliicoccus sp. I-M35
TACTTTCAGTACTCAATTATTGGAATTAACGTTGACATATTGTCATTCAGTTTTCAATGTTCATTTTGTCTCACAAGAAACTATTATACACTTGTTATATTCTTGTGTCAACATTTAATTCAATTTATTTTTCAAGAAAATTTCAAGAAAAAAAGACCCAAGGGTCAAAATTGAATTTTGCCCGGCAACGTCCTACTCTCGCGGAACGTAAGCCCAACTACCATCGGCGCTAAAGAGCTTAACTTCTGTGTTCGGCATGGGAACAGG
>NZ_JAJNIL010000042.1:0-254 GCF_022386455.1 Mammaliicoccus sp. I-M35
ATAATCTGGGATTGTCACTGCACCTGTTACATCGTCTGTTGTCGTTGGTGTACCATGATCTTTTGTTACGCCGTCTGTTGTTGGTTCATATTGTCTGTTATCCAGAACTTTTACAATAAATGAATCAGCTGATACATCATTGTCTCCTACGACTAAATATGCAGTGTAAATATCTCCATCTACCGCACTATCTGGAACAATAAATGTACCTTGTTGTTCACCATCTTCTAACGTATTAATGTCGCCAGTTTTTT